>CAIMNF010000510.1 GCA_903842755.1 Oligoflexia bacterium | reverse complement strand
CGCGGTGAGATCGTATCTAAAACCATTCACGCGATGGGTTTTAAAAACATTTACCTGACTACGGGGCACGACCCATCCGCTTTTCCGGACATGCACTGGATTAAAGCCATTGTAGGGCAAGAGCCTCCACCCGCGCTCACCCAGACAAATGCCAACCCTGGTTTCACGGTTATCAGTTAAAAAATCATTTTGTGTCCCTATTTCGAATAAGATTGTGGACAAAAAAACTTCACTCCATTTAAACTCTCGGTCCAATGATGCACGCATTAAAACTGGATCGAAAAGCGTTGACTGCGCCTCTGGTCGGCTTACTGTTGCCCGTTTTTGCCAGTGCGTTCACTCCACTTCATGTTTGCGAACAACAATTAAACCCCGACACGCCATTGAATCATGCCCTATCGCTTCCCCCTGCTGAATTACGGGCGTACCTGGAGGAGCGGTGGGACTTAAATCCGCGGACAGGACCCGTGGCGGCAGCTGACTCCGAAAAATTTGATTACGCCACTGAAGTCCAGCAGCAAACTTGGGACACGCCCATGATTGAAAAAACGTCCTACCGAATAGATGCGGAACGCATTTCCTTTGATTCTTTTTTTAAACAAGTTCAAGCCCACCTTGCCCATTCACCCGAAGAAAGCACAACTTTTGAACAACTTGGTCTAACTCAACTTCAACTTCCAAACCCAAAGTCGCTTTTTATCTTAGCCACTGAATCGGTCCTTCATTTAATTTCAAGCCAGAAAATCTTGCTTAAAGACGCCATTTTCCCCGCCCTTGGCTTTTACTCCACCACTCTTCAAGAGATGGTTTATTTAAACCCCATCCTAGACGGTTGGCCCACCGACGATTACGAATTGGCCTTATTTTTTAGCCAAATGCCTCACGGAGAGTGGGTCCAAAGCATTGCGTCCGGACGCCAACCCCTTAGCTTTGGGCATCGGTTTTTTATGCATGACTTTGTTGGTCACTTCACTGACTTAGTCCAAGACCCCGAATTAATGAAATGGACACTTCGAAATCAATCCCAAATCGATCGGATTGAAAACCATACACTTGATCTGTCCTTCAACCAAGACCCAAGTCAAAAGAAAATTCTGGAAGCCTATTTTAATCGGAACGCGATACTCCGCGAATTCTGTGCAATCCCAAAACGCGATCTTTCGTCGGACTTATTGGAGGGACTCCTGCAGAACGACCCGCTAAAAGCAGGGCCTTATATTGCGGATCATTTTGAAAATAGCTTAGCCCTTCATGGGGGCGCACTCCGCGATCATCATAAAATTACTTTTGGAGTGGGGATCTATAAAAAATTAGAGGCAATCATCACCGCCGTTCTGCACAGGGGCTACTCGGCGCCCAAGGATCATGACCCCACGGCGACCCTTTTTTTTGAAACTTTATGGGGGCTTGGTAAGGAAATTCAGGTCATGAACGAAGTCCTCAATCCTCGGTCAAGCCCGACGTTGAATGCTTGGGAAAGAGCGCAAATCCTAAATTTACGTAGGGTCAGCTCGGCTAGCCCGGCCAACTATACTCGGGCCAGAGCTTTTAATGCGGAGTTAATTCGTCGCTTTCAGGCCGGTCTTAAAGCAGGGATAGACTTAAAAATCACCATGCCCAAAATCCTGCAAGAGTCTATGAATCTGAAGCTCCCTAACGATTCAAAAACTTCCCAATTTTTTAAAAGTTTCGCTACGCCAGACACTAGAAGCTTTGAGCTATTAGTCCACACTCAAGAATGAAAAATATTCCGCTGGAATATCATCAAATAAAAGCGGTTTAGAACATTTCGTACATTGAGCCGACAAAAAAGCCTTATAATTCTTTTTGAGTTGCTCGCACGGAGCAACTGCAAATAATTCGGTTCCACATTCGGTACAGATAAACGGCAAACAAATCGAAACCACTTCTGCCGAACACGTAAAATTAGAAATCGTATTGATTTGTTCGACGATCGCGGGAGAGCATTCCACCAATTTTACTTTTGTTTTTGCTT
>CAIMNF010000509.1 GCA_903842755.1 Oligoflexia bacterium | reverse complement strand
GAACTCTTCAAACAACAGCGAGTGTCTGTTTCAAATAGCGGCGCGATCAAGTTTCTTCTTAACAACGAAAGGGATGGATTTATTGAATATTCAAAAAAACAGAACGGGCAGTTTCAGAGGTCAAAAAGTGGTCATGTAAAAAACCTATTTGTCGAACCAGCAAAGAAATCAACTGAAATAAAACTATTTCTAGAGCCAAAACAAATTCTCAAACAAGCACCACAAGCCATCACACAAAAATCACACCTCTCCGTCGCAGCACTTTTTGAACCAAATATTGAAATGATCCACCAAATGGTGGCAAGACAGCCACAACTTAAAAAGCTTTCCGTCATCTCTAATACTTCCAATCGTAACTGCCCTGAAATTTTAACCTTCATGCAAGAACTTAAAAATTCGCTCGATCCATTTGCAATAGAAACGGAATTGCTTTGGGAACCAATACAAGCAAAAGAATTATCAACTTCAAAAACCATGGATCAAGGACGATCACTTAATCTTTAACAAACAACTTACCTCGGTAAATTCGAGGTAAAACTACTGGAGGCATAAATGAGCACCGAAACACAAAACAATACCCTAACCTCATCGGCAAAAAAAGCTAAGCTGGTGAGAACTGATAATGTCAGAGTACGCCGAGAAACCAAAAAGAAGATCCTTACCGATCTTGCGCAACTCAATAAAAAGGATTTTGGAAGAAAGCTTACCGTTGATGACTATGTTCAATTGGCAATTTCGCTTATCAAACCAGAGCTACTTGAACAACTAAAAGAGCAATCCCTGTCAAATCGTGACCGCATGGAACTTAAGTACAAAGAGTACTGCTCGAAACATGGAAAAATCTCTAAAGATGAGTTCATCGGGCTGCTTCTGGCAAGTGGTCAATCTGGAAAAGCCTAAGTTTAAGAAATTACTTTGAAAGGATTTGAAAATGAGTACAATGGAACTTGCGACTGATCAGGAAATTTTTGATGAAAACTTTGATAAAATGACATGGTTTGATTCAAAAGATGCTGCAAAATATCTACGAAAGACAGTAAATGCCCTAAGAATCATGGTTTTTAGGGGTTATATTCGGCCTAGAAAGTTTCATAGGCGACTTTACTTTCGCAGAATCGAACTCGATAGACTTCTTGAATCCTCATTATTTTAACGAGGAGAATTCATGGCAATTTCAAAGTACGAAAAAGACGGCAAAACCTTCTGGCAGGTTTATGTTGATCTACGAAGTCGAAAAGACCGCTCTATTCGTGTACAAAAACGGATTAATGGAATTGAATCTGAAAAAGCTGCCATTAGCGAGGAAAAGAAGCTTTTTCGTAACCTTAGCGAAAAACTACTTCTTCTTGAATCAACGGGCATTAAATGGAAAGACGTGATTAATCGCTGGCAACGGCATCAGGAACTTTACTCAGCTGGACATTATTCAGGAACTACCATTAATGACTATGCTGCAAGAGCGCAAAGATACACTGCTCCGTGGTTAGATAGACCCGCTTCAGAAATCAACCGTGGGGATGGTCGAGATATTCTCACGAAGGCAAAACTTGAAGGAAAAGGACATCAATTCGTTAAAAACCTTAAAAGCGTGATCAATTTAATTTACAACTGGGGAATTGAGGAAAGAATCATTCAAGGAGTTTTGGATACCCCTGTCCGGGGCGTAGAGCTTGAAAGTGACAAGGTTGAAAAAATACCTGAAATATTAAATTTGGAAGAAATTCGCACACTCCTTCGGAAAGCGAAAGAACAGGAAAATCCTTGGTACCCAATTTGGGTCGTCGCAGTTTTCACGGGTTGTAGAAGCGGGGAGTTGCTGGAACTCAAGCGCGGTGATGTTGAAATGATTTCTTTAGATGATGCAAAGAAACAAGATGAACTCCCCTTCCACAATCGACGCTATGGCTTTATCAGAGTCAGAAGAAACTGGAACTCACGTCTGAAACGTGTTGGACCCACTAAGGCGGGATACTGGCGGACAGTGCCCATTTCGAGTGAATTATATTGGTTTTTTACTTACGAACTTAAAATTGAATCTTTAAATACGGATGATTATTTACTTCCCCACTTCACTGAGTGGGTATCGGGCAATCAAGCAGCGCTCTTAAGGGGCTTTTGCGTATCAAATCAACTTCCATCAATTCGTTTTCATACATTGCGGGCGTGCTTCGCTACGCAATTGATATCTGCGGGAATTCCTGCAACAGTAGTAATGAAAATTGCTGGATGGAAAGACATGAAAACCATGCAAAGATATATTCGAATGGCAGGGATCGAAGAAGCCGGAGCAACAGAAGCGCTTCGTTTTATCCCTACTGATTCTGCTGTGATGGAAAAAATTGTAAATATGATCGACTTTAAAATTAAGAAGGGGGACTAGAAAATTATTGTAATAACGCACGAGCTTGTCCTATAATAGGACAAGACGGGGGTTAAAGTAGCGAAATTACTTGATTCTGGTCGATACCGCCAAACTTCCACATTTCCTTTTTCGCGTCGTCTTACTGCGCCTCACCTCGTGCGGAGTAGCTACCGCTACACCTTACTCGGATCGGCTTGTGCGACTTAGCGAAAAAGGAAATGTGGAAGTTTGGCGCTTTTACGATCCCATCGTAAAAGTTGCAGCCATTATTTTTTTCAACGATATCTTTCATTAATAAAAAACTGCGATCAGAAACAATCTGAGCTTTTCGAAAATTCGACATTTAAGAGGTCGACTTTTTCGATAATAGCATTGCATTGATCCTCTTGAACTTTTTACGTATTTTGAATGGATGGATTACTAAGCATGTAGAATTTAGCGATGGACCATTTTTGGACGTGGGCTCAACTCCCACCGGCCCCTTTTATCCAAAGCGTTTCAATGGCTGAGTTGATTCGGCGTGGAGTTCAGGAAATGTGTCAGACTTTTTCGCATGAACAAAAAGATGCGCTCTCTATTTTAGCTGAAGTTAAATCAGATGCCAAGAAAGCCGGTCTGACCGCAAAAGCTGCGATGGGTAATGCACTCAAGATTCAAAAGAACGTCAGGCGTGAGCTTAAAAAGAGCAGTCGTTGATACGAACGTTGTAGTCAGTGCACTCGTTGCTGGTGGGACACCGCAAAAGATCATTCAGGCTTGGATCACAGGACAGTTTCTTGCCATCATGAGCGAGGATAAGGGGCTTTTGAAGCACAAGAAGGTTTCGGGCATTGAAATGATGACGCCTGATCAGTTTTGTAAAAAGTTAAAAATAAAGCAAGTCAAATCAGTTTAGCTTTGCCTTACCTAGATTCTAAATTCCATATAGCGTTCGCCTTTCGAACTGGATCGGGTGTCAGAGATTCACCAAGTGCGAACAATGATCGGATAAAAAGTGCTGCTGCAGGAATAAAGAAAATGGCCCCGACGGTTTTGTATAGATTTTCGGAAACGCCAAAAGCGGCTTTGTTGGCAAAACCAACTAAAATACCAAACGCAAGAGCGAATTGAAGTCACATCATGAGACGCGCTTTAATAGCAGCGAGTTTGAGTTTAATTGTTTTTTCAATTAAAACTTTTTTCCGTTCGAAAGTGCAATTACTCCAAGAGCAACCATCAAAAAATTGCTGGCGAACCCCATTAAGTTACCTAACATAAAATGACCGGCACTACTGAACGCTAAGATATGATTTATTCCAAAAGATAAAGATAAGACCATCAAGCCAGGCAGTACTTTTCTTGAGAATTCTTCACTACGACTTATAGGAAGAAGAACTAAAGCCATTCCAAGATTCCAAATTGAAATTTCAGTTTGCCATCCTATGTTTCGGCCCCAAAATGTACAGTTAGCGAACCAAGCTTGACCAATGCTTTGAATCAGAAGACAAGAAAAAAATGCTGCAATACATAGCCTAATAAGCAAAGTAGCTTTTATCATACACTTAACCTTTCTCTCCTGGCTGAGAGGGAGGGATTCGAACCCGTACTAGCCGGTTACCCTCCATTGCAACCGCATTTACCATAGATAGAGATCAGCCGCAACCATTTGCAATCTCGAACCATTATTGCCGCTATTATTACCGAAAAAGTCGACCCTTCAGTTGTCGAATTTTTGTCCTCCTCTAATAGAATACATTCGAGGAGGACAAAAATAGGAGACGGAGTCCAAATTATTCGTCCTTTGATCCGAAGATTAAGGCCTTGATCGCTAGGACCGGGCGAGCAGATTTTTTTCCTCATTTGAAGATTCCAAGGACTACGGCACTCTATTGGATCAGGCAAGGCTTTGAAATTGAGGACCCGGTTTTACACTCGATTCGTTAATTCCCCCAGAGTTTTTTAAAAAAGATCAAACGATATTACCACCTTTTTTTGAGCCAAAATGCTCTATTTTTCTAAGTTTGATATCCATGCTTAAACTAACTTTGACCAATCTAATTAGCGCAGATCTACTTTCAATAACTTGTCGAAGTCGCGCATCCTAATTTGATTTTAGGGTCTCCAACCCATCACAGAGCCCATATTTTTAGTTTCGTAAAAACATATCCCTCGCCTATCAGAAGTTTTTATGAAAATATTATTTATAATCAATTTAATTTTATCGAAAGCGCAAAATCAGCAATGAAAGTAATACCGTTAAAAAACGCGACTCTATTTTTAGTCTTGATGCATCTCGCCGGATGCTCAAGCTGTAAACCCAAATCAGATGAGATTACATGGTCCGATGGCAAACTCGCAATTGCACTCCAGTGCCGTGGTTCAATGGTAAAATGCTATAAAGCTGCATCTGAAGCTTGTCCTTATGGTTACTCGGTGGTGGATAAGGAAGTTACAGGGATTGGCAGTGAGGGTATGGGGTTTTCAAAAAATGGAATTGGGGGCGGAACTAGTTCTTCCCATACAGATAAAGATTTTATCATTCGCTGCAAAGATGATGCGTCAGGTACATCCGACAAAAACTAGACGACATCGTTCTCCGCTAACGGTACCTACCCTACATTGCGGAAAAAGAAAAAAATTCAAAATTGCCTTTGCTCCTTAAAGTGACCCGTATTTCAAAGCGACCTTGCCCTCACAAAAAATTGAACTTACACTAAAAACATGAAAAAAAAACAAATCGAGTCCGTCTACGTTCAAAGCATCGTCGTCCCCGTGCCCCGTAAAAACTTAAGTCGGTACAAAAAATGGGTGAATACCATTGGTCCAATTTGGAAGGAGAATGGCGCGCTTGAGGTCATGGATTGTATTGGAGACCACGTTGAAAAGGGTGACAACACATCCTATCCCCGAAGCGTAAAACTGAAAAGCGGCGAAGTCGTCTGCATCGGCTGGGTGACGTTCAAAACGAAAGCGCAGTTTAAAAAAGCAATGGATCGGGTAATGGATGATCCACGCTTGGCGGAATTCATGAATCCAGACGATCTATTTTTTGACGGAATGCGCTTCTTTTGGGGTGGATTTAAAACTCTTGCGCGGTTTTAACCAATTGAAAAAAGCAGTGTTTCTTGATCGGGATGGTGTATTGAATCGTACTTTTTTTCGGGACGGCAAAGAAAGGGCACCGCAAACTTTAGAACAGTTTGAGTTTTTACCGGGTACCCTTGAGGCTCTTCAAAAGCTTAAATGCCTTGATTATTTCACTGTGGTCGTTACCAACCAGCCCGACGTCGCGCGCGGTTGGCAGAAAAAAGAAGTGGTCATTGCCATGAACCAAAAAGTCCTTTCGGAACTTCCCATTGATGATTTGAAAGTATGCTTCCATGACCAAAAAGATCAGTGCCTCTGCCGAAAACCAAACCCAGGAATGCTCATCGAAGCAGCAACCCAGTGGAATATTGATATAGCGGGTTCGTTCATGGTGGGCGATCGTTTAAGCGATATTGAGGCCGGCCATCGCGCAGGCTGCCAGTCTATTTTAATAGGACCGGGGGATGATTTTAAAACGGCTCATCCTCCCAACTACCGGGCACAGTCACTATTGCAAGCGGTCGAGTGGATCGAAAAAAATGGCCCGCTTTTTACAATTCCTCGGCAAAAATTTTCTCCGTGATCTTCCAAAACCGATCTTGCTTTCGTGCAATTACAAACGCAGGCAATCTGAAAAGCTTTTGATTTTGGATCACGTCTAAAGGAGTCCTTAAGTTTAACGCAAGTTCGGGTCGCTTCAGGTGGGAACGCAAAAAATTAATATTAAATTTTTTAACCGAGGTTGGATTCGAAAAAAAATGCGCTTCGCTTACATATTGAGCATCAAAATCGTAATAGCGAATTTCTAAATAGGGATTGCCATTCTTGTCCGAACGTTCTTCAAAGGTAATGCGCTCGGGCGTAAGTAAATGGGAATTCTTTGAAAGTTTAGCCTGTTTCAATTTTGCGGAGGCATCCGTAAGCTCAACCTTACACTTTTCACATTTCTGTGCGGTGAGGTCGTTTTCGGCTCCGCATTGATGACAAATTTTAGAGCGGAACCGAAAGCCACACGGACGCCACTGAAAAGTAACGGAGTCTTGGCGAGAACCTCTGCATTTACGCCCAAAATGTTCTACGACGTTTCCTTCGAAATCCACGTAACCCCAAAAGTCATTCATAAAGCCACACTCGGGGCATTGAACTTGGACAGGGACCGTATCTTTGGCAGGGCGTCGGTCACTAATTTCGGGCGCGTAAATGTCGTGTCCCATTCCTGTATAATCCAAAATAAAACAATCTTTTTTCTGAGCCGACAAGCGCAACCCTCGTCCCACAATCTGCTGATAAAGGCTATTGGACTCTGTTGGCCTTAAGATCGCAATCACGTCCACATGAGGCGCATCAAAGCCAGTCGTCAGAACCGAAACGTTCACTAAATATTTAAATTTTCTATTTTTGAAGTCATCGATAATCTCATTTCTATTCTTCAGATCGGTGTCCCCCAAAACCAGGCGCGAATCCTCCGACGGCAAATAAGTCATAATCTCTTCGGCATGGGGAACGGAGCTACAGAACAGCATAACCCCCTTGCGCTCGAAGCGCTCCGTAATGTCGATAATATTTTTGATAATGAGCGGAGTAAGACGCTTTTGATTTTTTAAGATCTCCTCTACTTCGGCCGCCGTGTAGAGCCGGTCTTTTTCGGTGAGCTCAGAAAAATCGTAACAGGTTACCGGAATGTCGACCTTCACTGGCTGAGTGAGGTACTTATTTTGAATCATGTACGAAAGAGGCAATTCAAAAACGCATTGTTTAAAAAAACGAGGCTGGTCTGACTTCAACTCCCCTTTGGGCCCTACTTCGTAAATCCAACCCAATCCTAAGCGATACGGGGTCGCCGTTAAGCCTAAAATACAGAGCTTAGGATTCCGCTCTAAAAGCTTTTTAATCACCTCTTGGTATTGGGTTGCCCCTTCGTCCGCCACGCGGTGACATTCGTCAATGACCAAGAGTGAAAACTGTTCAAAAAAATCATTCGGTGCCCGAGCAACGGATTGGACACTCCCAAAAATTGCTTTTTGATCCCAATCTTTCTGCCCCAGGCTCGCAGAAAAAATACCCGCTTCTAGCCCATAATTCGTATACTTTTGATAATTTTGTTCTACCAACTCCTTCACATGCGCCAGGATCAAGACTCTGCCCCTGGCCTGCCGGGCCAGCTCTGCAATCACCAAGCTTTTCCCCGCACCTGTAGGCAACACCACCATCGCCGGATCGCGCCGTTTTTGAAAAAATTGAATCACTTTGCTGACTGCTTCTTGCTGATAATCCCTGAGTTGAACCATAAATTCTGAATTTCGTTTTACCGCTTTTCAACGCGATTGAAATTAAGTATTTTCATTTCAATGGCCATTTTAAAAAAAAGCATGCTCACGCTCCTCTTTTTCGCAGTTCCAACGGTTAGTTTAGCCAATATATTTGGTCCCGATCCCAGAATTCCGATCCTTCCTACTTCGCAAGATCATTTTAAGCTAGTAAGCGTAAGCGTTCCCGGAATCGAAAAATGCTCTGGCGCGTTCATTGGCCCCAATCTCGTTTTAACGGCTGCCCACTGTGTTTTGGGCGCGTTTTCAAATCCCCAAGTCTCTACACCAGACCACCTCGTGCCGAACGCACCCCACCGTAGTTTGGACGTACTTTATGGCTATTATGCAAACCACGCCGAAAAAGTGAGCTCAGTCAAATCGGCCTACCTGGGCTTAAGTTCGATGACTCATTACGAGACCGAATATCCGCACGACATCGCTATTCTCGTACTCACCCGCACCATTGGAAAGTCATCAGGCAGTTTACCGTTTAGCCAGGATCCCCGTGATCTTCAGCCCATGGAACAAAACTTAACCATTTCCGCATACGACCTTTACGAGTGGGCACCCGATAGTCGCGGACACTCGACCGCGGTATTTAATCAATCCATGAATCATGGTTGTAGCATTAGAAGCCAACGACCGGATCTTGAAGGTGTGTTTTTTCACGATTGCGCTACCGAGCGAGGCGCCTCAGGTGCCCCACTTTTGGTTTGCGAACAAGATCAGCCCTGTAGAATTATTGCGCTCCACATAGGGGAGCAGCGAAACGGCGGCGAAACGAGCCTAAAACTTCCTGCTTATTCAGATGATTATGCGAACTATGCAATTTCTGTCTCGATGGCAAAAGCGTGGTTAGAAAAAATCATTTCGGTTCACCATTAACCACTGCGTGCGCGTTTTAATCATATCTCCACCGAAGCCCCAATTGTTCGCTTAAATTTGCCGTGGATTGATTCATACCGACGTTTAAATAAATACCAAATTTAGGCACAATAAAAACAGCAAAGTCTACCTGGGCGGAAAAGTAAAATGAAAAGCTCGCTGGAGCACTATACGTGTAATAATTCACGCTCGATGGTGCGGGTAAACTCACAAAATTAGCGCCTCCTCCGAGCTTTACTCCCAACTCAATATAATTTCCTAACTCCGGCTCAATTTGAAAATAGACGTTTGAGCCCAGGTCTAAATAGTTCGCTGCATTGTAGACGAAGGGCGGAGTTGGTGTTGCAGAATCGTTTTCGATCACCGTAATCAATCCGACATAAGGCTCAATCGCAAATTTTAACAAGCGCGACCCATACCTAAATGCCATGGTCACTCCTTTTAACGTCCCCACAAGAGCATATTTGTTTCCGTCAGTACTGGATAAACTAAACGACTGCTTCGCACTCAACGCCCCGATGGAAAAGGAGCGAGGAAAATCCGTCTTTCGAGGACTTTTTTTCTGTAAGGGAGCCTCTTCAGACTCCGACTGATTGCTTAAAGCTTTACTTACCACCGGAATCAAACAATCATTATTTGCTGAAAAATATTGATGATCAATCGTAAACAGGCCCACTTCCGGATTTTTAGGAGAATGCAGCACCGCAAAAGAATGCCCTTCAGGGATGCTCACTCCGGCAATCGACTGCCAGCTGGAATTTCGAAAAACCTTCAGTTCGCATTTTGGACTATCATGGTAGGTATACATGCCTTGCGCATGACTAACCGAAGCAAAGGCAAGCAAAGCAACCCAAAGCAAGTAGGGCAAAACCGAGTTTAGATTTAACCTCGCGCGAATCTGCATCACAACTTTATGTTCTCACGGGGAAATACCGCTGAATACTACTTTTTTTTAGTCAATTTCAAAACGACGGCTGAATCTGCAGGAATCCATGGAACTAAAATGGACGTGTCGGTACTCCATTGAAGGGGGCCAACCTCACGGCCATAAATTTGTTTAAGAACCGCACCCTCAAAATAGGGCGGAAGCACCCGTGCCAAATCGATTAAGACCTGAGGAGTATCTTTTGGTGAAAAATTCAGGGCGACCAAAGTAACTTCTGCTTCTGTTTTGCGAAGATAGACAACAATATCCTTCCCCACCAACGTAACCGGCGCAGAGATTGTTCCATCGATCAAAGAAGGCGTTGTCCGCTTTAAATGAATCAACTCCTGATAAGAACTGAGCAAGCTTCCGGGCACATTTCGTTGCGCATCCACCGAAATAGAAGAGTCCGAACTCGAAAAGTCCTGCCAGGGTTTGGAATTTGGCCAGGTAAAGCCGCGCTCGATCGAAGCCCGCTCCCAACTCATCGGGGTCCGTTTTCCCAAATCATCCGGAAATCGGGCATCTATCCCTTCCGGAAGCCCAATTTCTTCGCCATAATAAAGGTAAGGCGTTCCCGGGAGTGTAAATAATATTGCAGCCGCAAGCTTCAACTGATCCACACTTCCCTTTGCAAGGGTGGCCAATCGCACTTGATCGTGATTCGTTAAAAAAGGCGACGCAAAAAAGGGATCACGCTGGAAGCGCATCCGTTCCAAGAGCCCCTGGTAGAACTCTACTGGATCGTGGTTCACCACGGCATTTACCACATGCGCAGCCAATGGAAAATCAAACGCTTGAGTTAACTCATCCCCGTCCCCTTTATAGGTGGCGATTGTTGCGGAATCCGTCCAAACTTCTCCCACAAAATAAGTAAAAGGGTTAATGGCTTTGCATGCTTGTACGATCTTCTTCCAAATTTGATGATTGGCGGCGGTATTAGCTTCACCATTAGGCCCCTTGTCCAAGTATTGAGCCGCATCCAACCGAAACCCATCTACCCCACGCTGGATCCAAAAAATAAAAACCTTCTCAATTTCGCTTAAAACGTCGGGGTTTTTCCAATTCAAGTCGGGCATGGCTTCACCAAAGGTTGAGTAATAGTAAGAGCCGCCCTGCAAATGCCAATGGTCTAACGCATTTTCGACGGCAGACCAAACGAGAGGCACGCTACTCCACAAATAAGTATCGGACGGCCCCCAGATTCCGAATGGCTGTGACGCTAAAAACCACGGGTGGGAGCTAGACGTATGATTGACGGGAATATCCAAAATCACTTTTAGTTGTCGCTGATGGGCTTCACCCAGTAGATGGTCAAAGGAGTCCATATTTCCAAAATCCGGGTTGATCGCTTCATAATCAGTGACATCATAGCCATGATACGAAGGGCTAGGAAAAATGGGCGTCAACCAAATCGCGGTCACTCCTAATTCATGCAAATAATCAAGGCGAGACGTTATCCCGTCGAGGTCACCCACCCCATCTCCATTCGAGTCTTGAAAACTGCGGACAAAGATTTCGTAAACGACTTCCTTTCGCCAAGAACTTAAGTCTTGCCCCTGTGCCGAACAGAATGCGGAGGCTCCAAGAAATATGCTGATCCAAAAACTAAAAAATCGAAGCATCATCCTCCCAAGAAAAGATTTTCTCTTTCTTTTAAGGCTTTTCAGTTTCATTTATAGAAAAAACTTCCACCCAAGTTTTACCCCGGTCATTCCCAAAAAGGCATGCGGGGTTCCTGCACCCGCTTCCGCACCAATATCGATCATGGAGTGGGCGAAAATTCCATCTCTAAGGTCGTACTTATTCCGATCCGTTGCCCAGCAAAATACTAAGCCCATAATAAAGCGTTGAATAAAATTATTTCTGAAATCTGCGGCCCCATTGGTTAGGTGGAACAAATCAAAAAGTACGGTCGACGCAAAAGCACCCGCAATTTTTGAATGAAAAACATCCGCCGAAAAAGCAGGAAATAAAAACCCACGAAACAACCCTTCCTCACCCATTCCAACAAACGCAAAAAAAGGATAGCGATTTAGCTGACCAAAGTGACCCAATTCCTTCCGATCAAGAATCACATTGAACCCCAAGTACGTGCCTGTCACCGCATCGGCAACATTTACAGGATTAAAAGCGGCAACATAATTAGAAAAGGCACTGTAGTTTGTATAAAGCCCGTTTCTAGGCTTCGCGTCACGATAAGCATCATACATGTTGTACAACCAGAGGTCATATCCTGCCTGAGCTAAAAGTCGGGTATTTTGCCCGGCCACGGGCGCAGAAATGTTTACGGCGGGCGAAAAAATTTCGAAACCAATTACCGTGGAAAACCAACCCAAGCCTTCCAAAGTTTCACCATCATAGATTTGCCCAAGTCCAGGAATGATGCTGAGCAATCCCGCAACTCCTGCGGCCGCCCTGGCCTGTTTTGGCGACAAGAGGGAAACCGAACAAATTAACCCAACAAAACCCAAAGTCCTAAACGATAATTGTTTCGTCAATGATTTAAGTTTAAAGGGCTAATGATCCGTTGTCGACTTCTTATTTGAGGAGCAATTCATTAAAACGGTGTAAATGTCCCCGGGCACCCATTGGATGTGAAATCCTGAGAACGCAAATCTAAAGCACAATCGTTATTCAATTGATCGTTTTCCAATCCCTTGCAATAAGCGTCTAGATCGTTGAAGTTGTGAGTTCCGGTATCACAGCCGTTTGAAGTTAAGTGGTAGCTCTTATTTGTGGAGTCACTAGATCCGCAGGCACCCAAAATCATCGAAAATCCGAAAGTGAGTATCCATTTTTTTACTGTATTTTTCATGGTGCCGGTCGTACAAAATTCGGCGGAAAAACACAAGTCTTATTCGCTATGTTGATTTGATATTGATTGCAAATTGGACCAAATCCGTTTAAAATGCGCTCACCGATGAGCATATTAACCGAAACCGCGCTGATCTCGATATCCATGATGAGTCTCTGCATTTTGCCGTTCTATATCCAGAACTTAAGAAGATACTCTAAGTTTTTCTACCTTTTAGGCACGGGAGCGCTAGCGGGAATTCTTTTTTTTGATTTAATTCCGGACTTATTCGAAATGGGTGGAATACACACGCTTTGGGGAGTAGCAGCCGTCTGGCTCCTTTACTCACTTCTCCATCTGTACCATCTTAAATATCACAAACCTTTGAGTCATTCCTCAATAGCGGAATCGATCGAAAACTCTTTCGGACATTCGCACGGCCAAAGCATTTCATTTTTTATGGCCTCGATGTTCGCCCATTGTCTGGCCAGCGGCATGCTGTTGGTCATCTCGGAGGGATACGCAGGCTCCATTACCAAAACCCTATTTTGGGCACTCTTCGCGCATAAAGCATACGAGTCCTTGACGGTTTCTTCCGTTTTGCTTGAGAAAAAGACTAGCCCTAAATCGTTTTTCATTGCGATCAGCCTCTACTCCATTTCCATGCCCCTGGGCGTGCTCCTGACCTTGCTATTCAAAAAATCAGTGACGGAAAACATTGCTTTTCTTGTCACCAGTCTTGCGGCAGGCACCCTGTTGGGTTGCCTCATTTTTGATTTTTTATTGCCCAGCTTTCATTCCAGCCGCAGCCGCAAACATGCACTGACTTGGATTGCGGTTGGACTCTGTATGACCCAGGTATTTTTAAAATTTACTTAACTTCAAAGACAATCCGCAATTTTACTTTTGCATCGATCGCTTGATGCTCCGATTCTGCCGGATAAAACTTCCAGCGCGAAGCCGCACCAATCGCGATTTGATCAAGCTCCTCATTCCCACTCGAAACTAAAAGGCGGGGCGATACCCTTCCATCCTTGAGTACCGTAAACTCGATAATGACTTTGGCATTAATCTCTTTGTCTTTTAAATAGTCCGGGATAACCGGCGCTGGAGATTCTATTAAAACTGGCCCGTGCGACCCTGCTAAAGGCTTACCATGTTGAATTTGATTCGTATTCGGAGCATCTAAAGATTTAGACGGACTCGCATTGGGCTTGACCTGGGAAGAGTTACTCAGCGCTTCTTCCGGAACTGGGGGAAGTGCGGTTTGAGACCTTAGCTTAGGGTGTTCTTCTGGAATAACCACAACTTCCGATTCAAGGGTCACGGGGGATACAGAGGGCTCCGATTGCCGAAAATGAAACTTCACACCGGTCAGGGCAATCAACCCAAGCTCCAGCGACGCTGCAAAAAAGGCAGCGTAATACAAGTTCCGGCTACCGCTCTCTACTCTCCAGGCCTGACTCATTTTTCAAAATGAGACAAGAGCGCAAACTTTCTCACTCCAATTTTTTTTGCTTGATCCATGGCCGCCATCACCAGCCCATAATTCGCGTTCTTATCCGCGTTCACGATCACCGTTTCGTCGGGAGTCGCTGCCATCAGATGCGCCAAGGTGTCTGCCAAACTAGCCAAACTTACTTTGCTCTTATTTAAGTAAAGATCGCCCGAAGCTTCAATCGAAAGCGTAATTTTCTGAACGACCGCCTGCGGAGCAGAAGAAGTTTTCGGTAAATTCACCGGCATCCCATTAAACTTTTCATGCGCGAGCGACGACACCATAAAAAATACCAACAGAAAAAAAATGACGTCGATCATGGGAATGATTTCAATTCGCGGTTTTTTTAAAGGAGGACGCTTAATTTTCATTTCTTTTGCCCCCTTTTGCCTCAAGCAAAAGGTTCGCCATTTCTTCCATGGAGGTGATATACTCTTTCACGACGGCGCTAAAGTAATTATAAGCAAGCAGACAAATCAGCGCGATCACTAGCCCCGTGGCGGTTGCGATCAGGGCTTCGGCCACACCGCCCGTAATTGCATTAGGCTCATTCACTCCTTTTTCGGACAACACTTTGAAAGACGCCATCATTCCGGTAATGGTTCCCAGCAGGCCCATGAGCGGCGCTGCAGTAATAATAGTGTCTAGAATTTCTAACCGCTTTTCCAGTAACGGAATCCATCGCTGGGCTTCATTTGCCATCAGTCGCTCTACGTCTTCTGGCGCTGCAGCAACGTTTTCTAATCCGATGCGGACCACTTGAGCGACCGGGGAACGCGCGTGCACCTTTGCAATCTCTTTAGCCTGAACTACTAATGCTTGGCGATCGCCTCTGTTGGAGGCACTCAAGTCCGCTCTCAGCTTTTCTTTAATATTTTCCGGTAAAAAAAAGGTTTTTTTCAGCATGTATCCGCGCTCAAAAATGATCGTCAATCCAATAAAAGCAGAAATTAAAAGCGGCACCATCATCAAACCGCCATGTTTGATGAGTTCAAAAAAAGACTCTATGGTTTGCATAGCCCACAGAGTAGGACTTTTCTCCACTCAATTCAATTGCATTTTCATTGCCAGCCTTTTCTGGTTAACTTAGCGTTTATCCAATGTTAAAACTATTTTTTAGCCAGGCTTGCTTCCTCGTTCTGTGTACTCTTGCGAACTTTTTTTCAACTGCTTCCGTTGCGGGAACTTCGGGCTCAGTCTCCGGCACGGTTTTAGATCAAGACGGAATTGCGGTTGGCGGTGCACACGTAAAAATTTTAAGCGAAAACGGGAGCACTCTCTTTGAGAAAACGACCGGCGCCGCTGGCGACTTTGAGGCCTACCCCCTGGACTTTGGAAATTACACCGTCGTGACCGAAGCAAATGACTTCAACCCCAATCGCTTTTCACTCCACATTGCGTCCGGAGCCAATGCCGAGCTCAAAATTCAATTAAAGCAAAACCACCAAAGTTCAGATGAACCCGTCATGACCGTTAAAGTTCAAGCCAAAAGAAACCTGGTCAGCGGAACGGCGCCCTCCAGCACCCGAGAAATCAACAAAGAAACCATTCAAGCCCTTCCCCAGGGTGACGATATTAAACTTCCCAAGTTATTAGCCACGACGAATCCAGGAATCATTCAAGGTCCCTTTGGTCAGTCTTACATTCGTGGGAATCATGCCAACATTCAATACCAAATTGACGGGGTACAACTGCCTGATTCTCCGTCCAACACTTTTGGACAAGCCTTTAGCCCTCGAAACATTGATCACATGGAAGTCATCACTGGCGGCATTCCAGCGGAATATGGCGAACGCCTTTCGGCTGTCGTGAACATCATCACCAAATCCGGATCCGAAACGCCTGGCGGAACCGTGGGGATTGGCTACGGCGCTTACAACACCTTAACGCCTCAGGGAAGCTACAGCGGTTCGAACTCAGCGGGAAACTTCCATTATTTTTTATCCGCGAGCTACACCCAAACCGACCGAGGTCTAGAAACGCCGCAGCCGCAATCCTTAGCCAATCCAAGCCAGGGGACCTCGGACGCCGTCCATGATCAAAGCAATGGCAACGACGAGTTCATTAAATTGGACTGGCAATTGGGAAATACAGACAAACTTTCTTTTATTACTTATAACTCATATAACTTTTACCAAATTCCAAACTTCCCTGCTTCGTTTAGCGCCACAAGCCCCATTTTTAATTCGGGCTATTCCGATCCGTGGCAAAACGGCCCTCTGAATTACGTTCCCTACAACACGAACGACGCTCAAGCCGAAAATAATGCGTATTCTCAACTCGTATGGAAGCACAGTTTTAGTCCCCATGCCTTTCTACAACTTGCCCCGTATTTCAAAATCTCTAAGATTCACGTGTTGAATGACCCCACTAATGACCTTTACGCCGCAAACGCCGGCGCAATTCCGAACAGTAATCCCTCTAGCTTTGCAGAAGACCGCGTCACTCTGAATGAAGGAATTAAAGGTGACTTCTCGGACCGATGGAATGATTCCCACCTCATCAAGGCTGGGTTTCAACTCCAGCAATCCAACTCCTCGGGCCCGATCTCCGTGATTTCGCAGGAGCAAGGACAAGCGCCGGTATACAGCTCGGACAATAATGAAGACACCGGCTATCTAGAAAGCGTGTACCTTCAGGACGAATACAAACTTACCCACACGCTCACCCTGAGCGCAGGATTACGATTCGATGCTACCCAATACCATTTTTCAGACGTGACTACTCAAGACTCGTGGCTCCAACCACGACTGGGGCTCAGTTATAAAGCATCGGAAAACACTGTTTTTCACGTCTTTTACGGACTTTCTTTTCAACCTGCCCCTGTCGAAAACCTGCGCGACACCTTCGTCAACATCGGAGCCGGCAACGCTCTCGCCCCCTACGACATCAAAGCGGAAAAGGACAATTACGCCGAGGTCGGCGCCTCGCACCAATGGAATGACCAAGTCATGAATCTAAATATTTACGGAAAATTGGCAAAAAACATGTTGGACGATAGCCAACTGTTAAACACTTCCATTGCTCAGCCGTATAACTTTTCACACGGATACGCTTATGGCGTTGAGTTTTCGATACAAGGTAAATTAAATCAGAAATGGGCGGATTATTTCAATTACTCATATGAAATTGCAAAAGGGAGCGGGATTAGCGGCGGACTATTTTCTTTTCCTACGGGAACCAGCGCGAGCACGGGCGGGTATCAATTTTTGGACCATGTCCAGGTGCACACCGCCAATTCCGGGGTAACCTACAAGACAGATCACTGGTGGTGGACAGGGGAAGCCTTATTCGGCAGCGGCTTAAGAACCGGTCCGAACAACACACTTAGCCTCCCCTCACACCTCACGTTTGACACCAGTATTGGCTACGATTTCAGCCAAGGATCTTGGTGGAGCAAAACAAAACTATCGGTCGACCTCTTAAATATTTTAGATAATCTTTATCCCATCAACGTCGCTAACGGCTATAATGGGAACCATTACTCCGCTGGAAGAGAAATTTTTGCTCGAATCTCGAAAGAACTTTAGTTCGTAGCAAGCGCAATTGGCCCATGATCATCGCAATGGCCATCGTGCGCATGGTGAAGTCGGCCATTTACTAGGTAATCAAAGTGCCCAGCGTGAGGAATTTTTTCACTATTCGCATGATCGACACCGCATGCAACGGGCGAGCAAGTCGTGGGATTTTTTTCAGACGCTTCAAGCTCATGTTCATCAATGTGACCTTGATGAAGGTGATGAAGGTGCCCTTCATGCAAATAATCCACATGGTCTAAATGCTTTACTGCTGGGTGCCCGCAATTCGGGCCATGGATGTGATCGTGTTTTTCATGTGTAGAACAATTCATAAATATTCTCCTATGGTTAAAGTTAAAAACTGCGTTCCCTAAGTGACACAAATCAGCATCCTTATCAAGATTAATCAGGCTTGATTTAGGTCTTACTTCCGTGATACCGATCCCCCCATGAAAAATTTTCAATTGGTACCGATTATTTCGCTAATACTTTTGAAAACGTCTGCTTTAGCCTACCCCCCAGAACTCCAGAATCACCTTACATTTATTTGCTCGCAGCTTATTCAACTTCATCCTAGCTCCACCTCCCAAGAGTACCAAAATCACTTTACTCAAGATTTTATTCAAGCCGTGCCCCTTGTACAAATCCAGTCTATCTTCCAGGAACTCAACCAAGATATTGGGTCCTGCACCAAGTTTTCCATTCATGAAAAACCGGACGATCATTTACAAGTCCAATTTACCGGAAGTTTTGGAATTAACGGTCAAGTGCGGCTTCACTACAATTCAAAAACAACGCTCATTGATGGACTAACCTTAGACGGGATCGATGATCCGCGCATTCACCTAAACTCTTGGAACGACTTGCCCGCAGCGTTTAATGTCTTAGATGATGCTCACCATTTTTCTGCAACATTCACCACTCAAAACCACTCACTTTACCTCACGCAAAATGCGAACAAGTCTTTTTCAATTGGCTCGACGTTCAAGCTCTATATTTTAGGAAAGCTTCTCGAATCCATTCAAGCGGGGCAGCTCCAATGGACAGAAATCCTACCCATCCACGAAGAATGGAAGTCGCTTCCTTCCGGAACGATGCAAAATATCGCGTCTGGAACGCCGGAAACTCTGTATCACTACGCCGAAAATATGATTTCCATTAGTGACAATACCGCCACCGACCATTTACTTTATTTCCTGGGTAGAGAAAACGTAGAAGACATGTTGCCTAAGATGGGAAATTTTTCAGAGACACAGCACCTGCCATTGTTGTCTACTCTCGAAATGTTCAAACTCAAGTGGGCCATCCCCACGAAGGATACTCAAGAATACCTAAACGCCTTGCTGCCAGAAAAAAGAAAAGACCTTGAGCTTCTTACCCAAATACCGATCACTTCCGTAGGGCAAAATGGCATACCGACGAATTCGCCCACTTTTATTCAAGAACTCGAGTGGCATGCAACTACCGACGAAAATTGCAGTGCAATTCTCTGGCTTGGGCAACGGTCAAGCCCGGAGCTTGATAAAATTTTATCGAAAAATATCCCGCTCATCGATAGCGGAGAATTACTCAGTCCCTATTGGAAGGCTGTGGGCTTTAAAGGTGGCTCTGAACCCGGCGTCCTCAGCATGACTTACCTCTTGAAAAATGAACGAGGAGTTCAAGCATGTTTAAGCCTGACCTGGAACAACCCTCAACGCGCGATCTCACAAAATCGTTTTTTTGATCTAGTCAAAAAGACGCTCACACTTGTCCAAAAATACATTATCTAAATGTACTTTAATAAGTTAACTCCCGACCTTGTTTAAACACATCCCGCAGTTCCGATCCAATTTGTTTTCTAGAGTATTACTATGAAATTTTTTCCATTCCCAACCGATGATTCATTACGTCAAAAAAAAAGAGGGGCAACTTTTTACAAAACTTAAAGACTTTTTCTCTAGCCAATTTTTTTTCACTCCTCCCGTTGTCTTCCCAAATTTGTTCCGTTAACGTTTATTCAACAGGGAGATTTTCCAAACGATGGGGAGGGGTTATTCGTCTATTTTCAAATAAATTTTATAAAAATAAACGCCGCCGCGAACTCGAACAAAGATCTATCTACAACGCTCCAGCAGCATTGAGTTTTAAAAACGACCGAGTATTAACAGCAATTAAGTATTAACAGCAATTGACTCATAAAAAAACAAGAAGGAAACCGTGACTATGCAAACAGATTTCTCATCCCTTCATGACGAAGAACGTTTTATTCTGATGCCCATTAAATATCCAGAGATATGGAACTATTACAAAAAAGCCGTCGCCTCATTTTGGACCGCCGAAGAGATTGACCTTTATCCCGATCTCACGGATTGGAATTCGCTAAACGCGGACGAGAAACACTATATTTCCACTGTGCTCGCCTTCTTTTCTGCCAGCGATGGAATCGTGAATGAAAATTTGGCGCTCCGATTTTATCAAGATGTCCCTATTCCAGAAGCACGTTGCTTTTATGGGTTTCAAATAGCGATGGAAAATATTCACTCAGAAACTTACGGACTTTTGATTGATACCTACATTAAGAACCCTCAAGAAAAAGATCGGCTTTTTAAAGCAATTAAATACATCCCTTCGGTAAAGAAAAAAGCAGATTGGGCACTAAAGTGGATTGATTCTCAACAAAGCTTTGCAGAACGCTTGATTGCGTTTGCTTGCGTTGAAGGAATTTTCTTTTCCGGAAGTTTTTGTTCAATCTTTTGGTTAAAAAAACGCGGCCTCATGCCGGGACTTACATTTTCAAATGAACTCATTAGCCGCGACGAAGGGCTTCATACGGACTTTGCCTGCCATCTTTATCAAATGCTGAAACCGTTACCGCATGAGCGCATTCTGGAAATTGTTCGTGAAGCGGTCTTGATTGAAAAGGAATTTGTTACCGAGTCACTGCCAGTGTCATTGATTGGCATGAACTCCAAAGCGATGTCACAGTACATTGAGTTTGTAGCGGACCGTCTCTTGAGGAGTTTAAACCTACCAAACCATTATCATGCTTCAAACCCGTTTGATTGGATGGAATTGATCTCACTTCAAGGCAAAACTAATTTTTTTGAAAAGAAAGTTTCCGAATATCAAAAGGCCGGTGTAATGTCGTCGTCCCAAGAAACTAAAAACCATTTTGAATTTAATTTGTCTGCAGAATTTTAAGGAGAACGAATGAAAGTATTGTCTCGCTCAGGAAAGCTGGAACCCGTTAGTTTTGACAAAATTACCAACCGAATTCAAAATTTAGTCATTGGCTTGAACGACAAATTTGTTGATCCCGTTTTAGTGGCCCAAAAGACGATCGAAGGCATTTATGACGGGATTACGACGCAAGAGCTAGACGTTCTCTCTGCCGAGACTTGCGCTTATCTTTCCAGCACTCATCCGGATTATTCGATTTTAGGCGCGCGCATTTTACTTTCAAACTTATATCGTCATACACCGACCACTTTTAGCGAGTGCATGGAAAAGCTTTATTTAAATAAGTCAGAGTACACCCACGAGCACTCTCCATTAATTAGCCGTGAGCTGTATGAGCTCTCACAAAAAAATGCAGATTTAATTAACCAAACCATTAAAACGGTGCGCGATTACGATTACGATTATTTTGCATATAAAACTTTAGAAAAATCGTACCTCCTGAAAGTGAATCAAAAAATCATTGAACGTCCGCAATACATGCTCATGCGGGTCGCTTTGGGAATTCACGGCGAAGACTTTGATAACGCTTTTAAAACTTACGAGCTAATGAGCACGGGGTTTTTCACCCACGCTTCACCCACGCTATTCAACGCGGGCACGAACAAAGCACAAATGTCTTCGTGCTTTTTGCTGGCCATGAAAGATGATTCCATTCCCGGTATTTATGACACCTTAAAGCAATGTGCACTGATCTCACAAAGCGCGGGCGGCATTGGGCTCTCCATTCATAACATCCGTGCAAAGGGTACCTTCATCAAGGGGACGAATGGTTCCAGCAATGGAATTATTCCGATGTTAAAAGTATTTAATGATACCGCACGCTATGTGGACCAAGGCGGCGGTAAGCGCAAGGGAGCATTCGCCATTTACCTGGAACCTTGGCACGCGGACATTTTCGATTTTCTGGAGCTAAAAAAGAATTTCGGAAAAGAAGAAATGCGCGCGCGCGACCTATTCTATGCCTTATGGATGAACGACCTTTTCATGGAGCGTGTAGAAAAAAATGAAGACTGGTCGCTATTTTGTCCCCACGAAGCCCCTGGATTGGCCGATTGCTACGGTGAAAAATTTCGCGCTCTTTATTCTCAGTACGAGCAAGAAAAACGCTACAAAAAGCAAATTAAAGCGCGTGACCTTTGGGCAACTATCGTCGAATCCCAAATCGAAACTGGTTCACCTTTCATGCTCTATAAAGACAGTGCCAACGAAAAATCGAACCAAAAGAATTTGGGAACCATCAAATCTTCCAACTTATGTACTGAAATCATTCAATATACTTCGGAAAAAGAAATTGCGGTGTGTAATTTGGCCTCTATTGCACTTCCAAAATTTGTAAAGGATAAAACCTACGACTTCCAACACCTTTACGACGTTACTTACCAAATTACGATAAATTTGAATAAGGTTATTGACGTAAATTATTACCCTGTTCCGGAGGCTGAATATTCGAACCGCAAGAACCGGCCGATTGGAATTGGCGTCCAAGGCTTGGCGGATACCTTTTTTAAACTCCGCATGCCATTTGATTCAGATGAGGCGAACTTTTTAAATCAGCAAATCTTTGAGACGATTTATTTTGCTGCGCTGAGCGCAAGTGCCGACTTAGCGTTGAAAAATGGCCCTTATGAAAGCTATGCGGGTTCGCCTATTTCCGAAGGAAAACTCCAATTTGACCTTTGGAATTTTACCCCTTCCCCGCTTTGGGATTGGACAAAACTAAAGGCTAAAATTAGAAAGCAAGGCGTACGTAATAGTTTGTTAGTGGCTCCAATGCCTACTGCGAGCACATCGCAAATTCTTGGAAACAACGAATGTATTGAGCCCATTACATCAAATCTATATACCCGTCGGGTGCTTTCCGGCGAATTTACCGTCATTAACAAGGCATTGGTTCAAGATTTAATTGACTTAGGAATTTGGGGCAAATCCATCAAGGACAAAATCATTTTAAATAATGGCTCCGTTCAAGGGATTGAGGAAATTCCAGCGGCTTTGCGCGAGGTTTATAAAACCGTTTGGGAGATTAAACAGAAGCGTATCTTGGAAATGGCGGCAAGCCGCTCCCCCTTCATTGACCAATCCCAAAGCTTAAATATCCATATGGAAGGAGCAAATATTGCAAAATTGACCTCCTTACACTTCGCGGCCTGGAAGCTTGGGCTTAAAACGGGGATGTACTATTTGCGAACAAAAGCAGCGACCGATGCAATTAAATTTACGGTTGATCAACCAAAAGCCACGGCAGAAAATCAGAAGTCGCAGGAAGAGGCGTTGGTCTGTTCACTCGAAAATCCGAATGATTGCATCGCCTGTGGCAGCTAATCCCCATTACGGGATGGGGTTAAGTGCGGTGATCGTTCCCTGACCGGTTAATTTTACAGGTCTTGTCAAAATGCATATCCATTTGAAGAAAGGCCAACGGCAAATTTTTCCGCTGGCCTTTTTCTTTAGTGGCTCAACGAAATAAATTTGTTAGCCTAACTTAGTGAAAACGTATTTGGTTTCCTTGCTGTTTATTTTTTGCTCCTATTCACCGTACAGCTTTGCAAGGCTGGGCGAACTTCCCACGGACTCAACTCAAGAACAAAGCGCGACTCATCGGCTGAAAATCAGCCATTTTAAACATTATGACCTTCATGAGCATTCGCAAAAATGGCTGAATTTACACGAATTTGTTGGGCAAGATCAAAAAGTATTTGCGTTAACCTGGAAAGGGAAATCCAACCCAAAATTAGATACTTACTTAGGAAGTCATTTAGTTCAATTTCAAAAGGCTCTAGTTGCTGCACGCGGTACTCATCGTCATGGTGGAACGATCAATGCCACGGTCGATGGGCTCCATGTGGAAATGGAGGGCCATATGGGCGCGGTTTCGGGCCGAGTGTGGCTAGTAAATCAACTTCCACCCGGTGTAGGTGAAAATGAATTACGCTAAAAGGTTCCCGTTAGCGGCTTTTTTACTGGCGATATTTTCTTTTCTTTTCGTAGCGTGTGGATCTGCTCAGTTACCATCCTCGCCCCCTTCCAGCAGTGGCTGCCCAGCGGCAAATACAAGTTGTAGTAGCGCCACCGCTACTCAAATTCCTACCGGAAATTCTGCTACTAACATACCCCTTTACATTGCGAGCACCACGAGCGAAGGGTCTTATATCTATGCAAATGAACCGTTAGTATCGGTAACGATTTGCAACCCGAATCATACCAGTGGATCTCAGTGCACTGTCGTAAGCAATATTCTATTAGACACTGGAAGTTATGGCTTACGCGTTTTTGCATCTGCCATTGCGTCTAACGTAACTCTAACTCAGCAAACGGCCACATTGAACGGCAAAACGGTTAATTTGGCTGAGTGTGCCGAGTTCGGCTCTGGCGCAGACTGGGGTCCAATAAAGACGGCGGACATTATTCTAGGGGGCCAGACTGCGACCAACATCCCCATTCACGTAATCGATTATAATTATTCTACTATGCCTTCCGGCTGCGCCTCACTTTGTCCCGATACGGATCCCTGTACCGCAGGCTATAATGGAATTCTGGGTGTAGGAATTTTTAAACAAGATTGCGGAGAAGCCTGTACCCACACGGACGATTCTAATCCCGGAATTTACTTTGGATGCGATTCCACTGGATGTTATGACGGATATACCGGCAATTGTAGCGTAGACGGAGGCGGCTGCTTACTAGCCGTTTCTACGTCCAACCAGACCATCAATCCCATTTCAAAATTTTCGGCCCCCTATAACAATGGAATTGTACTGACCTTGCCTTCCGTTAGCTCCGCGACAGGAGCGAACGGGGTCCATGGGCATTACGATTTAGGAATAGGATCACCTACAGGCGTTAGTGTTTTCCAAGCAGACCCTAACGGGCAACAAGCGTCGAGTACGGACTCGATATCGGCTACGATCGCGACTGTATATAGCAGTACGCTCTACGGGGGAACGGACAGTAGCTCATCGGCGGCATTTTTAGATAGCGGCTCCAATGCCCTTTACTTTCCTGGAAATTATTCCTCTTGCAGCGATGCTACCGGCTTTTTTTGTGCCACGGGGAGCGATAGCGCTTCCATGGGAAATTATGATAGCTCTTCGGGATCGCAAGCCTACACCTTTTCCGTCGGGAATGCGGACACCTTGCTTACGACGGGAAATTCGGCATTTTACAACCTTGCTGGCACCGCCAGCAGCATGTTTGATTGGGGTTTACCGTTCTTTTTTGGCCGCTCGGTTTACGTGGGTCTGGAAACTGAAACCGCCACCGTCAACACTTCCACTACCATTACTGGACCTTACTGGGCCGTACCCACGCCACATTAATTTAATGAAACATGGTTTTTGTGTGATCAGGAAAGAGCGGCGGAACGCCCAGGCCAGCTTCATTTTGACGCGCCGGAGACTAAAGATTTTTAACCATTACAAAATTTACGTCATTGCTTTGACCCTAATAAACCTCACATTTTGATGAAAAGCGCCGAGAAGAAAGGGTGGACTTCAATCGCACGGTTTCAGTTATTTGCTACGTACTTTTAAACATCTTCAGCCTGGATACGCTTGGGCAGGAACTTCGTTTCAATGCGGGCGACCCGACCTGTAAAATCTCCATCTTCGATGGGACCCGCTATCATTTAGTTTCTCCAGATTTGATCAAAAATAAGACCACCGAAGTAGCAGTGATTCCCGGGAACGGAAAAGACTTCTATTCGTATTTAATCGATGGAAAATGGTATTCCAGTACGCCTAACTGCTTTTTGATCGCACCCGTTCGATCTCCCGCCTCTACTGACGAGCCCGATGATGGCGCTACTCTTCAAAGAAAAAAGGAATACGAAAAAGTTCCAGTCCCACATCAGCGAGCATTTGAGCTTTATTATGGCCTCAGCACTTTTGGTACTACCATTGCTTTAAACGCTTCCCAATCCGGTGCCCCGCCCTATACGCTTGTACTCCAAACTACAGAGGCCGAATTTGGGGTGGAGAAAAACTTTCCGATTGCACAACAGGGGTGGGATCAATGGAGCCTTGCCGTGGGGATGATCTTTGGTCTGGGAATATCGAGCGTTACTCCGGCCGATGTTTCACTTTTTACGGATCAAAGCTCGGCTCAATTGACTTACACCCAGCGCCTTCACACCACCGTTTATTATTATTTCTCCGACTCTTTTAAGTTTGGCGCCGGCATTGCCTTAATGGCAAGCGACTATAACTTACCCACGGTCCCATCCCCCAACTACTCTAATCCAGGTACTTTTCAATGGTCTGTACCATTTTTAACAGAATCACAACTCCATACCTCAAAAACAAGCTCAATTCGTTTAGGGTTAGGGTGGAACCAGTTTGGAAGTCGCTTTTTTGGCAGTTTGGGACTCGCCTATGAACTTTAGTTTTCCTGGTCTTCCTTGACATCAACCCCCTAAAGCAAGATTGCAGGGATTGGCTGCTAAATCGTTTTGATACTTTTTCAGTGCCCAGTTTTTAAAAGAAAAAACTTTAGCTTCCTGGCCTCCGGGGCTATTCCAGGAGTCTAAAACAAAGAGAGCTTTTGAACGCCTGTTTTGTAAGATCACTGCCGTATGATTATTAAATAAACCATCGCTTTTGATGCGCGAAATGACATTAAAGAATTTTAAGTAATGGCGACTTTCTAACTGCTGCGCAAATTCAAGCATGGTGTTACTTTGTTCGCCACAATAAGCAATCAGTGGAACTTCACCGTTAATTTTTGGCGCAGTTTCCGGAGTATAGCGGTTATTTTCCCATCCCTGAGGCAGGTTGGCGTACGGCGAATTTCGCGAGAAGATCTGAGTCGCAACTTTTATTTTCTTCAATTCGAAAAGCTCGCTAGGATTGAGGGCATTTCTTTCGATTTCTGCGTCATCGATTGCGGTTCGCGCTAATTCAGCTAGGGGTTCATTCCCCTTAAAAACGGACTCAATCGCCGATTCTGCATCCGAAGAAAGAAAAATATAAAAACGCTCGTTTCGGATTTGATTTAACCCATACCTAAACCCGTAATAGATACCTCCGATTTTCCCTTGTGCCTTTAATTCTCCTAAGGCCTGGTCTGCGGCCGCTAGAATAACCTCCAGCTTTACGTTCGGATAACCGCTTTGACTCAACTTCTTCAGTACGACCTCCAAGAGGCTCTTAAAAGAATCGGTGAGCACCCACGGGCGATACAAAGGTTTTGTGACCACAGAGTAAATGGCCAAAGGGTAAGCAACTTTTGGGTATAAGCCTTTCGTGGGAACGAAATCAAGCTTCGAAAGTTTTTTCAAAATTTTTACATTTAATGAGGATATTCGATCACTTTTGATTTTTGCCAAAGTTCCATGCGAGGACAAATCGAAGACATATTTGGGTTCCACTTGACCCAAAAAAAAATTCTTCAGCATTTCCTCTTGAGCAGAAGCAAAGTGATAAAAGAATAGGGACAAAAAGATGGGGCCAAGAAACTTCATTTTCGGTCATTCCATCTTTACGGCTGGGTGTAACTTTTACGACTGGTCACTGCATCTAAGATTCCCTCTTTTACTGCCTGGGAATAGCGAGGCAATTGAACCGCTTCGCGACCATTCTTTAAATTAATTCTAAACTTTAGATCCGGAGAACGCCACTCGACTCGATCATTACTTTGAAGCTCGGTTCGGTGCCATCCAAAATAGGTCTCCAGAATGTGGGTAAAATTAAGATTATAAATCCCAAGGACGATTTCTCTAATTTCGGACTCTCGGGTCACAACCGCAGAGGGATCGATATAGTTTAAATGGTGAGTAACGGCGTAATAAATCCCCTTTCGCACTTCCTCGCTATAAGAATCAACCGCATCACCTGGAGCCGGGTAATTTACGGTAATGCGGGTTTCCTTTGAAGGACTTAGTAGAATTTCCACTTTACGAATTTCACGATTCGGCAAAAGCGGCGTCCACCCTAAGCCGTCTAAGAGACGGGTGAGCTCACTAAAGTTTTCGACGAATCGTAGCTGATTCTGGTTCACTTCTTTCAATGTTTGCTCGACACGCCTTGCGAGCGAAAGCGAGTTGCATAACTTCATCCATTGTTGGATCTGCAACCGTGTGGAGACAAACTTTAACTTTTCAGCCAACTGCAAGTAGCGATCAATGACTTGATCGCGCTCATCGGACTGCAGCAATGTCTCATGAATGACTTCGTAGATCGCGTATGGATCAAGAAGAGTATGAAACGCAAGATTATAAACTAGTTGTAACTTTAAGTCTTGTGTTCTTAAATACTTGGCAAGCTCTAGATACGTTTCTAATCGGTTTCGATTCGGAAACGGCAATACGTACTTCCCAAGTTCAACGATGAGTTTTTCTCTGAGACTCGGAGTGGAAATGCTTTGAGCCAAGCTCAAAATAGACTCATTTGCTAAATCCGGATAGTGGGGAGCAGCCTTAAGAATCGCTGCATAACGGTCTTCATCGGTTGCAGCGACACGAAGGTCTTCATACAGCATTCGCTGCGCCGCTATTTGCTCTTGTTCCCACGCGTACGTGTAATTAAACATTCGCGCCTCCATAAAGCGCTTTTCAAAATAACCGTGATTATCTTTTGGCAAATCGTCGGGCGAAAGCAATGACCACGGATAAAGATTTGCATTTAATTTTTCTTCGCACCCGGCAAAGCTAGACTGAGCAACGAGAGCCGGCAAAAATACACTCAGAAACCGATTGAACACCATTTTGTGAGCTGTCATGGCGACAGACTTTAACCGGTTTGAGTAATTTGGTCAAGATTATTAAATAACGAATATTGAAAAAGAATAGTGGCAACTAAAATTCTTCTCAATGATTTAAGTCGATTAGTCTGTGTAAGGCCATCCGGAAAAGCAGCCGCCATCCTCCGATTCTCCATTGATGTGTTTCACGAAGTCCTCCGGAGCAGCGGGGATCAAAGTTTCTTTTGTTAAATGATCCTGCAGGAAAGTAGGATTGTAATGAGCATCAAAAAGGACCTGTTGGTCGCGGCTAAAGTAAGTAGAATGATCTACGGAATAGACTTTTTTATTTTTACGATTTTTCCAATAAAACATCATGGAAGTCAGGGTTTTAGCTGAATGTGCATCTCGCTCGGTCCATACAGCCAAATGACAATTTCCATAAGTTAACATTACTGTGCTTTGAACAAAGTAAATGGGTTCCTCGATGCTCGCGCCGATTTTTATCAGCGCGGGCTGATGGGGGCTATCTCTAAAAAGGTCGACTGCACCCGCTAATTTTCCAATAAGACAGAGTGGCGATTCTTTCCAATCCCAGGTAACCTGATACGTCCCGCTCTCATTTTTGGAGAAACTATTTCTAGTAACGTTGCAGCGAATATTTCCAGTTGTTGAAGCCCTCTCTTGCGCAAAACCCGCGGGTAATAAAAATAAAAAGCTGAAGGCAAAGAGAGTCATTTTTGATAAAAGCATGACTCCAGACATTAATGGACTATTTTAGTTTTGTCTACCCCTATCCACGGTTCGCTTTAAATTACTTACCGTTTTAATTAAACTAATAAAGTGTAATACAAAAATGCCTCTCGAAACTGCATTGACAAAGTTGATTCATTTATTATAGTTCTTCACGTGAAAAGACATTTCCTCGCTTTTGCTGCACAACTCGGAGTATTTTTATTATTAAACTCTCTTTGCTTAGCGGCACTTCCTGACCTTGCATCCTCTTCTGCAAATCTTCCGAATAGCACGCAGCCCGCCAATGCTTACCAGCTCAGTTCTGAACAGACGATTACTGCTCAAAATGTGTTTCAAAATATTGGTTCTGGAGATGCCACCACTCCTTTTTTTGTCGGTTGGTTTCTTTCTCCTTATCCGGTGGGCTTTGGGTGCAATAGCTCACGCCTTAATCCCTCGCCTTTAGATTCTAACGCGAAATTACTAGCCAACAATTATGTCTCAGGACTTGCCGCAGGGGCAATCTTCATTCCCTATATTGAGAATGTTCCACTCCCCTCCTCACTCCCTTCGGGTCAATACTGCCTTTGGTCATTTGTGAACTACCTCAGTTTTCTTTATCCGCAATACCGGAATTCGGTCGCAGAAGTCGATCTGAATTCGGCATTCAATAATAACGCGTATGTATTTTCTCGCCCCATCTGCATCGGCCCCCGTTGCAACTCCCTTTCCAAAATAACCGTTTATCCTAACCCCGTAATTGGAAATACGGCGGAGCTTAGGCTCCCCGATGATTTCATTAATACTTCAGGTTCATCAAGTGTGGTCATACTTTACACTCTTGATGGAAGAAGAGTGAGTCAACAAGCATTGCCAGAAGGAACGTTTGATAATCGTTTGCAATTAGACACGGGCGGACTGAACGCGCGTACCGATTACGAAGTCGTTTTTTACAATGCACAAACTCAAACACGTTCTTCGACGTTATTGATGAAAAGGTGATCAAGAACAAATCATGATCCTCTATTTATTTACCCTGATTCACTCTCTTTGCCAGGCTCAATGGCAGATTCCCGCAAAAAATTATTCGTCGGCAGAGTACCGTTTTTCCCCTACAAAAGATCAAGAAATTTTAGCCGACACGTATACCGAGGTTTGGGGTAAACTTTATTGGCCGACCGATCTAGGAACAGGTCCTTTGCCGATGATTGTCATGCTTCACGGAAATCACGATACTTGCGGCATCATCAGCAACGACCCAGGAACGCCGACAACCACGACCGGCTGCGAATATACGTTTACCGGAGTATGCCCTGCGGGAAGTAGTCCCATTCCAAGCTATTTAGGATATGAATATTTAGCCATTGAACTTGCAAAAAGGGGCTACATTGTTGCTTCAGTGAACGCAAATCGCGGAATCACTTGCGGTAACGCTGATTCCGCGCACGGCGATTGGGGACTAAACTTGGCACGCGGGAGACTGGTCCTCCGGCACCTGCAGGTGCTGAGCCAACTTAATCATTTTGGCGGAATTCCATTAATAGATGAAAACCAAAATCCGGTAGACAATCTGCTTTTTCAAAATAAAATCGATTTTCAAAACATCGGATTATTGGGCCATTCGCGGGGAGGCGAAGGGGTACGTGCCGCAAAAACAATCTACGAAGACCAAACTCAACCGGAACCTGAATTGCCATGGCAGAAACAGATAGTAGACCCGATTCAGTTTAAAGCAATTTTCGAAATCGGGCCAGTGGACGGACAAACCAACTTGACATTAAACGCAACGGGAAGCGCTTGGAATGTTTTGCTGCCGATGTGTGATGGTGACGTCTCCGACCTGGAGGGAATGAAGCCATTCGACCGAATGCTAAGTCAAACGAAAGAATCGCCCGCCTTACCTAAATCGATGATTGCGGTATGGGGAGCAAACCATGATTTCTACAACACCCAGTGGCAAACAAGCGATTCCCCAGGCTGTATTGGAATGTCCCCTTTATGGAATGGTCAAATAGGCTCTGTTGCTCAACAACAAACGGCGATCGATACGGTGATTCCCTTCTTCTTAGCAAATCTAGGAAATAACTCTATACGACAAGAAGAGCAAACTTTTGATCCGCTCCAAGCGTATATCAATTCAGTGAGAATGGACCGAACGTTTTTGCTTTCACCTAATTCAGGTTTTTTTGTCGAAAAAGAAAACTTT
>CAIMNF010000508.1 GCA_903842755.1 Oligoflexia bacterium | reverse complement strand
GGCAAGTTAAAAAGGTAAAAATTTCTTATTACGGCCCGGATAAAACTCTTAAAGTAAAGAGCGTGACGAATACGGATGGCAGTTCAAATGAGTATGAATACATAAAGGACCCTAAGAATCCAAATTATTACTCGGTACATATTGTGAATAAAAATTCTTCTGGTGCAGCAGTGGGGGATTCAAAATTCGAATATTTTACAAAAATTTTGGCGGGTGGGGATGAGTTCACTTCTAAAATGATCAGTGTGATTGACGGCGACCGTGAAGAGACGATTTACGACGAACGCCTTGGGTTTCCAATCAAGATCACCAGCAATGGAAAAGTGACCACCATGGAGTACGATATTAAAGGACGAATGGTCAAAAAGGTGACTCCAGTAGAGTCGACGGAATTAACTTACCATCCGACGATTGGCAAGGTCAGCAAGGTGGTCAAAAAGCTGAAAAGTGGCACGGTCCTTTGGAGTGAGTTTGAGTACGACGCAAAAACGGGGAATTTGACGGCCGCAAAAAATTCGGATCAAAAACAGGTGAAACTGGTTTGGGACCCTCAAGGAAGGCTTTGGGCTTTGGTTGATCAATCCGGCAAAAAATTGACCTTCAAATACAACGAAATGTCGAAACCCATTGAAATTGCCGATGCAAAGCTTGGGACAATTAAAATTTCTTACAAAAATAGCGGCGAAGTTGATAAAATGGAAAGTAATGGGGGAGCAAATGCGGCCTCAGATGTTTTGCGAGCACTTCAAAATTTAATTGATATCACTGCACCCGCCGGTGTAACGATGTCAATTTAAGAGAGGAATTAAATGAAGACCGTTCATATGATATGGTTAGGATTATGGGCATTCGTATTTGTTTCGGGGACAAGTTTTGGGGAACCATTGACCTCGGGCACGGAAATGAATACGAACTATGCAATCGACTGCATTGCCTGTAAAGCAGAAGCCTCGCGGAATCAGGTAAAAGAAGGAATTGCAGAGTCCACCGCACCGGGCAATATCCAAGGCCAGGGCACGGATGCTCAAAAAGGAGATATTTAACACTTTCGATTCTCCATTAGGTTCGAATCTAGGTTAAATCTCTAAATAAATCTCTAAATAAATCTTTTGATGCCGAACTGAATTTCCGGTACTCTCTGCAGAGCCATGACCATTTCTAAAGAAATTTTACCTGCAGAGGGCGGATTCCGCCGGGATCAGGAACGCCCACTTGCTCCCTCCGAAGCAAGAAAGGTGATTCCTTTGAAAAAGCCAGAATGGCTGAAAATTAGGCCGCCTGCTGGCGAAAATTACACAGAAATTAAAAAACTGTTGCGTGACCGCGGCTTACATACAGTCTGTGAGGAAGCGCATTGCCCAAATGTAGCCGAGTGTTGGGCAGGTGGAACTGCAACGTTTATGTTGGGAACAGAAGTTTGTACGCGAGCATGCCGCTTTTGTGCGATTCAAACCGCGCGTCGACCGCCCCCGTTGGATCCGGACGAGCCCTTAAAGGTCGCAGAGGCCGTTTCCAGAATGAATTTGAAATATGTAGTGCTCACCTCTGTAGATCGGGATGATTTGGCAGATGGAGGCGCTTACCACTTTGCGCAAACCATTCGTGAATTAAAACGCTTAAGTCCAGGCTTGTTAGTGGAAGCTTTGGTGCCGGATTTTCGAGGGGACTTAAAAGCGGTGGAAGCGATCGTTGATAGCGGTCTTGATGTCTACGCACACAATGTTGAAACGATTTATCGATTACAGTACCGTGTGAGGGATCCACGGGCGGGTTATCACCAAAGTTTATCGACGCTGATGCATGCAAAAGATTACGCTAAATCGAATGCTCGTTCCTTAGTGACCAAAAGCTCATTGATGTTAGGCTTGGGTGAAACGACTGAAGAACTGACCCAATGTTTTCAAGATTTGCGAGCGCACGAGGTCGATGTTTTAACTTTAGGACAGTATTTAAGGCCTTCGCTTAATCATTTACCTGTAGAGAAATATTGGTCTCCGGAAGAATTTAAACGTTTAGAGGTTCAAGCGGTAGGGTGTGGTTTCCTCTATGTCGCCGCGGGGCCGATGGTGAGGTCTAGCTACAAAGCAGGCGAATTTTTTATTGAAGGCATTATTAAAAGGAGAAAAAGCGATGGAATTTAGATTGCCCGAACTTGGAGAAGGTGTAACAGAAGGTGAATTGGTTAAGTGGCGGATTAAGCCAGGCGATCAAATCAAAGACGATCAGGCACTTTGCGAAATTATGACAGATAAAGCGACGATTGAAATCCCTTCACCCTTCGCAGGGACGATCAAAGAGCTTCATGCAAAAGAGGGTGAGATTGTAAAAGTGCATCAGCTGATGGTCTCGGCGGATGCAGTTGGAGGCGTAGTCTTAAAAACTCATACGGATGCACCAAAAGTTGATACGACGAAGGTTGAAATGGCGCAAATTGCTGCTCCTAAAGCTAGCGCACAGGGTCCAGCACCTGCGCAAGTGGATGTACTTGCTTCTCCCCACACGCGCAAAGTGGCTTATGAAAAAGGCATTAATTTGGCGACGATTCAAGGTTCGGGTCCCCATGGACGCGTCCTTTTAGAAGATTTGGAAGGTGGGCAATCGATCCCGTCACGATCAAATGCCGCTACAGGATCAGCGCGGAGTGCGCCCGTGGCGATCCCATCCACGCTGGAAGAGCGGATTCCCATTCGGGGAATGCGAAAGAAAATTTCAGAGAAAATGCATCTTTCTAAAAGTACCGCTGCCCATTTTACTTATGTGGAAGAGGCAGATGCTACAGAATTAGTGGCCTTGCGGAATCAAGCAAAAATCATTGCCGAGAAGAAAGGCATTAAACTGACTTATTTGCCCTTCATCTTAAAAGCGATGGTCGCGGCATTGAGAAAACATCCGCGTCTTAATTCAATTGTAGATGACGCTTCTCAAGAGATTATTACAAAACATTTTTACAATATTAGTATTTCTGTTCAAACGGACGATGGTCTTACGGTGCCGGTCATTAAAAACGTAGAGCAAAAAAATGTTTTCCAGTTGGCCAAAGAAATTGCCGATATTGTAGATCGGGCCAGGAAGAAAAAACTCACGATGGAGGATTTCCAAGGGAGCACCATTACGTTAACGAACGCGGGCTCAATTGGAGGGCTATTTGCTACTCCCATCATCAATTACCCAGAGGTTGCAATTTTAGGATTTAATAAGATTGCCCGTAAACCCGTAGTAAAAGTAATCGGTGGGCGAGAAAAGATCGTCGTTCGGGATTGGACTTATTTTTCCATTAGCTTAGACCATCGAATTATTGATGGGGCTGATGCGGCTGAGTTTATGAAAACTTTTATCTCGTACATTGAGGCTCCTGCCTTATTGTTCATGGAGGATTCAACTTATGGAGTGTGATGTAGTCGTTATCGGTGCGGGTCCTGCGGGTTACGT
>CAIMNF010000507.1 GCA_903842755.1 Oligoflexia bacterium | reverse complement strand
GACTGGACGATGTGGATGAAAACGGGCGGAATGGGCGGCGGGTTTCAGGCGCAGTTTGCCGATCCAGACAAATTGGCTTTGGTGATTCAATCGCGAATGGAAGAAGTGATCGCGGGAGCATCGTCTAAGTCGAGCGCTTATTTTAGGCAGCGGTTGATTATGGATATGCCAAACCTGGTGAACCAAACCTTGAAGGGCCAGTACATGACCGTGCGCAAAGCGTTCCAAAACGTGTACAATTATTTGGTTCGTTTTGAAACCAAACTCAATCCGCAAGACCCGGACGATCTAGCCATGATTCCCAGCGTGCGTGTAACACAGTCGAAAATTCAACGGTTTTTAAAGTCTTATGACAAACTCCAGCAGCTCGGAAAACAGATGGTTCTTTCCCCGGCACAAACTCCGCAATTGATGGAAGAAGTCGACGCCGCCGCGCGGGCCGTAATCGATACCATCTTTAACGAGTTTAACGTGCTTTTTCAAAAGGATACTTTTTTGACCAATCGGTTGAGCACTTATATTGATAAGGACTTTTCTATTCGAATCAAAAAGGGCCTAAACATGACGCCTTATCAAAATGATTTATTAGTGATCACGCAAAAACATTTGCTGGAAAAGTTAACCGAGGTGCATGGACTCAATCCAACAAGTGCGGCACTAGATTTAGAGCAAGCGCAGGTCATTAACAAAAGAAATATTGAAGCCTTGGAAGAAGTATTTAAAGACAGCTTATACAAGGCCATTGCCAACATTAAATCAGTCGTCGATGGCGACCCTACAGAGACAGGAAAGTTGATTTCAGAAAAATACGATGAAGAGCGAAAATACCTCACTCATTTTACGGCCACGGCACTCCCCTATCCCGGCTCCGGGTTGATTGCGTGGATTTATTCTAGCTTTTTTGTGCGACACGCTCATCCCGATTTGTTTCAAGACCGCGACCGCCCGAACGCCGTGCAAGGTGCGGACGATAAATTTGGTAGCTTTGCCCAATTTCAAGCAAAGCTGTGTGCCCAAACCTTAGCGTTCGAGGACCGAAACTTTTTTTACCCGCTGTGCAAAGGCACAACCGTAAAAAGCTATTATAGCGGTCCCCAATCCACCCACCTGGATTTAATCTATGACCGCTATTTTGCCAATTCGCACAAACGACCGACCGCCGAGCAGACTGCAAAAAACATCTGCGCGTTTAATAACTTTAATCTTCGCAATATGGTGAAGTGGATGCGCGATCAAGACGAGCAAATGTACGAAGAAAATTCGCTTTATTGATGGACTTTTCATTCACTTTCTATTGTTTTCGTTTAATTCGTAAAGAGCAAATTTTGAATTTTTAGTAGTTGACATTTTATATCTACTAATGGTATCCTCTGGCCAAAGTTTTGTCTTGAAAGGATATTGAATATGAAAATGTTAACCCCTCTTGCTCCTGGTCTTAAGGTTTTAAGCACGATTGCAATGCTCGGTGGATTTGGAACAGCCTTAGTGGGCTGCTCTGGCGGAGCGTATGTGCCAACACCGGTAAATACCACTAGCGGATTGAATGGCGGAGTGCCAATTAACGGCTACCCGACGGGATATAACAATGGGTTATACAATCCGGCTTTGGCCACTGCACAGTTACAAGCTGCGCAATTGGCGCGGGGTAATACGTTGGTAGCTTATCCGCCGGCAGTGCCTCTCGTTTTTATTCCCCGAAGCAATTGCGCTGAACAAGCCCGCTTAGAGCGGTCGGTAAGAGATAATTTGTCTGATGCATTCGCGCATAGGAACGATCCGAGCGTTACTCATTATTCGCCTTCGTCTTCAGGTGGCGGCACAACCGTTACTCATTACCAGCAACCTAATGGAACATCCCCAGTCGTGATAAATACAGTCACGAGCGGAAGTTCAACACGGACTGCCCCGCTTACGAGCTACGATACGGGTGGCGCTCCAAATTCCGTCAATTTTATTGTGAAAGGGGAAAATGCTCATCGAATGTACTTAGACTTGGATGATGTTGGTAAAGATCAACCGACGGATGACAATTCTTCCGGAGGAATTACTCGGACGGGAAAATATTTCTACTGCTCGAAAAACACGATATCAGGCGAAGAAAAATATATTTGTGTGATCTCGGTAAGCCTTACAGATGGCAATACTATTCCGACAAAAGGATACCAAGCCATCGTTAAGCACAAAAGTGGTATAAGAAAGGCGTTTAACAATGCGGTTAGAAAAAATACCTATATCACTGAAATAGCACCAAGCACTGCACACGAACAAAACGGTTCCACCGCGGTAATTCGCTTTTACGATGACCAATGGCCGAACGGTTACCTTTCGGTAGATCGAAGCAAAAAACTCTCCGACCTTTATCTAAATACCGATTCGATTGAAGCTGTTTTAAACCAAACCACTGTCGACCCGAAGCAACTTTATGAGATAATTAATAACAAATATAAAAATCAAAACAAAGGCGAAGTCACAATCGCTGGCGATTCGGTCTATGCCGCCTATGTGTCATCAAACGACATAACGTGTTACCAAGAAGTTGATCAAGATGATTCAAATTATGTCAGCTCCAGGAATTACTTTAATGGTAAAATAATCTGTCACTTTACATTCCTTCCAGACGGATCGGATAAATTGACGGTTCAAACCAATTCTCCTCTGCCCCCAATTAATAACAGTTCTAATCAAAAACCACCTATTACACCAACGGGCAATGAAACTCAAAGTTTATTCGACCAATATACGCAACGCCCAAACATCATGGACACCAAATATTATAACAAACCAAAGGATGATGTCGATGCGGAAGTAAAAATTTTCAATGATGCAAAAACTAAAATGGATCAAATTCCGAATTACAGCGATGCTGAATTGTTAGACTTGCAGAATATGCTGTCCGCGCACGGGTGACACAGTTTGAGGTTTTAATTTAGATAAGTTCCTGTGAACCGTTCAGAACCTCTTGAGTCCAGTGTTTTCTTCTCTTATCTCGAGTAAATTGTCTAGCCTCCTTTCTACGTTGCGAG
>CAIMNF010000506.1 GCA_903842755.1 Oligoflexia bacterium | reverse complement strand
TGCCCTACAGCGACGGCGGCCAAAAGGATCAATGGATTTAAGTTGACTAGTTTTGCCACGAAAATTGGGAAAATTAAGGTCATATCGATGAGGTTCACCCCTCCAAAAACAAAAAGCGTTGGAAGGAAGAGTTGATGATAAGAAGGGGAAAATCCATAAACCGCGAGCGGCGGGAGCGCCCCTAGAATAGGGCCTAAATAAGGAATCACGTTCGTGATTCCGGACGCAATCGCAAAAACTCCCGCGTAGGGAGCACCTAAAATCGAAAGTCCAAGAAAAGTAAGTAATCCAACGAGCAGGCCTTCGACTGTTTTGGCCCTTAAGAATTCGCTCATGGCTTTTGAGATCTTCGTAAAGACTTTTACGGAATGGTCGTGATGTTTTTTGGGGATTAAATTCACCCACTCCTGCGTTACCTTTTTTCCGTCCCGCAAAACAAAAAATGAAAAAATCGGCACCAAGAAAACTGCAGAAGCCAAATTACCCAAAAGTTCCGGAAAATGGGTGATAAACCAATTTTGGGTATCTTGAAGAAAACCTTTAACCCATTGCGACACGCCCAAATCAATCTTCAAGGGCACCAGCTGCTGAATTTGCTCGGTAATCGAGTTTAACTTGCTGGAGAGCTGATCCCCCAGTTGCGGAAGCAAATTAAGGAGCGTTTGCCATTGGCCGGACAAAACATTCGTGACGTAAATCCCCAAAAGTACAAACGCGACGCCAAGAACGCTAAATACGAGGAGGATGGACCAAGTGCGACTAAATTTTTTTCTCTCTAGCCAATGAATGACTGGAGCAATCATGAGTACATTTAAACAAGTGAGTAGGCTCGCGGGTCGGAGGGATGGAGTTACGAAAAAAATAAAAAACCCAACGATAATCGTAAGCGCCAGGAAGAGAATCTTTAACGAATCCCTAAAATTACTGCGGTTAATCGTGCGGCCTGGGAGGTGGCTATTGGGCAAGTTTTTGGCAGCCGACCCATTTTCGGTCGTATCCATCTAAGCATTGAGGGGCTTGGGTCGTGTCGGTAACAGGAACGGCAGGAAACGTAGGTTTGTATTTAGGGGAGGCACCCATCAGGCTGGTCGTCGACATTTCTTTAAAGAAAAGCATGAGAACGATTGCTGCAGCAGTTAAAATAATGGCAACCGCAGTAAGTCCTTTGATCTGAACGTTCATTTCGGATGGTGTCATAGTAAGCAGAGAATACCCGGAATCGAAATGAGTTTCAACCTGGATTTTCTCAATGAAAAACGTCTACCAATGAACCCTAACGCGTTGACGCTGTTACGAGCGGTGGGGTAGGATCAATTATGCAAAAATTAAGCTTAAATTTTCCAGAATATCTCAAAAATGACGAGTTAAAAAGATGGGTAACCGAAGTGGCTGAGCTGGCTCAGCCGAAGTCCGTTTATTTTTGCGATGGCTCGGAAGAGGAGTATGCCCGCCTGTGCAATGAAATGGTTGCCAGTGGAATGATGAAGCGGCTGAATCCCGAAAAAAGGCCCAATAGCTTTTTGGCCTGCTCAGACCCGTCCGATGTGGCCCGAGTTGAAGATCGGACCTTTATTTGTACTCAACAGAAACAAGACGCAGGACCCACGAACCATTGGATGGATCCAACCGAGATGAAAGAAATTTTTAAAAAGTTATTTAAAGGGTGTATGCGTGGAAGAACCCTTTACGTAATCCCCTTTTGTATGGGGCCGCTGGGTTCAAGAATTTCTCAAATTGGAGTTGAACTTTCCGATTCTCCCTACGTGGTTGCGAATATGAAAATTATGACCCGCATGGGGCGCAAAGTTTTAGACGTATTGCAAAACGGTTCATTCGTCCATTGTTTGCATTCGGTGGGCTCTCCACTCACCGACGATCAAATTGCGGGCCGCGCGCGGGACCACCATTGGCCCTGCAATGAAACGAAATATATTAGCCATTTTCCCGAAGAAAATACGATTATTTCTTTTGGCAGTGGCTATGGCGGAAACGCGCTATTAGGCAAGAAATGTTTTGCCCTAAGAATTGCATCCTGGATGGGGAAGACGGAGGGCTGGCTTGCGGAGCACATGCTGATTTTGGGCGCGGAATCGCCTGAAGGCAAAAAAACGTATGTTGCGGCTGCGTTTCCGAGTGCCTGTGGGAAAACGAATTTTGCGATGATGATTCCGCCCACGGAACTTAGCCGGTGGAAGATCACCACCGTGGGCGATGACATTGCGTGGATTAAGCCTGGCGAGGATGGAAAGTTTTACGCCATTAATCCAGAAGCGGGGTATTTCGGAGTGGCCACAGGGACTTCACTTAAGACTAATCCCAATGCAATCGCGACCATTGCTCACGACACCATTTTTACTAACGTCGGGTTAACAGAAGATGGCGATGTCTGGTGGGAAGGGTTAACGGACGAACCACCTGCGCGCTTAATTGATTGGCAGGGCCATCTTTGGACTCCCGAAGACGGGAAAAGAGGTAAGCCCGCCGCTCATCCGAACTCTCGCTTCACTGCTCCCGCAAAGAACTGTCCGTCTCGCGACGACGATTGGGAGAATCCAAAGGGAGTTCCGATCAGCGCGTTCATCTTTGGGGGCAGGCGTGCAACTACAGTTCCATTAGTGACCGAGACTCAAAGTTGGGAACACGGTGTCTATTGGGCTGCGACGATTGGTTCAGAGACGACTGCGGCTGCGGTAGGAGAAGTGGGACAAGTCAGACGCGACCCGTTCGCCATGTTGCCTTTTTGCGGCTACCATATGGCCGATTATTTTGACCACTGGATAAAAATGGCGGCAAAGGTAAAAAATCCCCCTAAAATATTTGGCGTTAACTGGTTTAGAAAAGACGCACAAGGTAAATTTATGTGGCCCGGGTTTTCAGACAATGTGCGGGTGTTGTCGTGGATTATTGGAAGAGTAGAGGGAAAAGCGGGCGCCCATAAAACGGCTATCGGACTTACTCCTTCGTATCGGGATATCGATTGGACGGGGTTGCCGACGATGACTGAAGAAAAATTTGCTCAGGTTTCGCGGGTAGATCCAAAGGAATGGTCTAAAGAGCTTAGTCTCCAGGACGAGTTATTTGATAAACTGGCCGACCGGATGCCCGCCCGAATGCTCGAGATGAAAGCGGAACTTCGCAAGAGTATTAACGCCTTGTAAAGAGACCTAAAAATTAATTAGTTAACTATTTTACTCAAGTTTTTAATTCCGATGCCGATGA
>CAIMNF010000505.1 GCA_903842755.1 Oligoflexia bacterium | reverse complement strand
GGACATTTCGCACTTGGTCCCGCGCGTTTCGATAAGTACTTAGTTTCTTCTTTAAGATTTCTAGATCCATTTTTAGCCACCTCCTTGTGGGCTGAATCTCAATCTACGCGAATAATTGGAAATTAAAATGCGGGGAATGTCGACGATTTACACAGCAACTCACGGATATTTTTAAAATCGAAAGTTGCCTGCTCAGTGAAATAAAAAACACTACGCCAGCCACTACTCAAAGCATGAGCATTGGCTGAGTAGCTGAACTGAGCAGGCAAAGATTCAAGAGATCATTAAACATTACAAACAGTTCATCCGAAATCGACTGAAACATTTCGAAAACCTCTCCGCTCTCGACCACACTCCCCCTACGAGTGATTGTGGTCGAGAGCTACGAGGTGGGAAATGGGTCTAGGGATGGGTGAGCAGAAATAGGATTAACATGGGGAAAAAAAGCAGTACAGAACCTCCAGAGGAAATAGAGATAACGGAAATACAGGTAACAAAAAAAGAATACGAGAGACGGCAAACAAACTTGATTAAGGCGTTACTAGCGATTGAAGAGAGATTTAAAGCGAATGAAGTTGACAGAAAAATTGATCATTTTGTGGCATAATAAAACAAGGGTTAACGGAGGTAAAATTCATGAATAAGGTTGGAATTTATTTAAGGGTCTCCACAGAAGAGCAAAGTAGAATTCAAGATGGGAGTCTTGTTTCTCAGCAAAGAAGATTAGAAGAATACGTTGAATCTCAGAATAAAAGAGAGCAAGGCTGGGGCCTCATTATTGATATTTATTGCGATGAGGCACGTTCGGGCAAAGACATGAATCGGCCCGAGTTTCAGCGGATGCTGGATGATGTGAGGTCGGGCCGGATCAACTTAGTGCTCGCGACAGAACTATCCCGTCTCTCTCGGTCGATCAAAGATTTTTGCGGGTTATGGGATTTATTTAAGGATCACGGAACGAAGTTCGTCACTTTAAGAGAGAATTTTGATACGACAACCGCGTCGGGTGAGATGATGGTTTTTCAATTAATCGGGTTTGCTCAGTTTGAAAGAAAGCAGACGGCGGAACGAATTTCAGCGAATTGGAAATCGCGCGCAAGCCGCGGCTTATGGAACGGCGGATCTATTCCTTTGGGCTTTGATCGTAACCCAAACAACAAGGGGATTCTGATCCCGAATGCTGAAGAGGTGGAAACGGTTAAAAAGATCTTTCAGATTTTCATTGAAACCGGATCACTCAGGCAAACGTGTTTGAAGCTGTCGCAGCTAGGCATCAGGTCAAAGAGTTACGTGAATAAACATGGGCTCGCTAAGGGCGGTGATCATTTTACATTAAGTTGCCTCTATAATTTACTCACGAATCAGGCGCTTATTGGATTAAGATCCGTTGGAAACAAGAATGAAAAAACCGAGCTAATCCCTGCCGCTTGGCCCGCAATTATTGAGCGGGAAACCTTTGAAGCCGTGCAAGCAATGCTTGAAAAGAACAAACGCAGGTATAAGCCCGTCGAGAAGAAAAATTATCCTTATCCGCTGACGGACAAGCTCATTTGCGGTGAATGCGGAAAACATTTGGGCGGTCAATCGGCGCATGGAAAAATAAAAACACATTTTTATTATGGACACTCAAGGAAGCTTGGTGACAAAGGTAAAGAGCATTTGATCAGGTGTCGTTTGGAGCGAATCAGGGCTCCTCGTCTGGACGAGATGGCGACAAACTTTGTGCAGGACTTACTTAAAAATTCAACGCTTCTCAATAATGCGATTGAGTCTTACCAAAAGAAGACGGTCGCGGATATGCCCGGAGTCGCTGGGAGGCTGAAAACGGTAGAATCTGAGATCAGACTTTATGAGAAGCGCTCGCAAAACTTAATGGCGAGGCTTGCTGATCTACCGCCTGATATCCCAGCAGATTCAATTTACTCGCAACTCAGAGAAATCAACTCAAAGATTGCGGAGAGCAAGACGACAAAGGCTCGGCTCAACGATGAAAAACACAAGTTCGAGGCAAAGGAACTGGATACTGACGCGTTAAAATCAAGACTCGCGCACGCGGTTGAAATTCTTTCGCAAACACCGATCGAAGATCAGAAGGCAATATTTGAAAATTTATTTCAATTCATTGAACTTCACCCGACCAAGATGCGACTTGGTCTTTATGCACCTATAAAAACAAAAACCCCGGAGAGTGAGCACGATGCTCGCCCTTCGGGGTCTTTTTTTGTGTCTAATTCTGATAATGTTTTGGATTTTCCGAAGCGCTCTACTGAGCGTGCTCGTTCGATTGCTGTTTGTAATGGTGCCGAGGACCGGAATCGAACCGGTACGTCGTTATTCACAACCCAGGATTTTAAGTCCTGTGCGTCTACCAATTTCGCCACCCCGGCAATTGAAATGGACTCAGTAGAGATAAGCTAGGGTTTAATCCTGCCAAAGATCACTCCACTTTGGCAACGGGAAAATCTCATTGCGTCGTAAATGGAATTGGAGGATGCTGACAACAGCAAGCTAAACCGTTATGAGCCAAAATAATCAATTTAATCCAGATGAATTTGCAAAATGGTTCTTAGAAGGTGTGAAAGAAACGCTCCAATACCGCGTCCGGCAGACCTTCGATCGGCAGCAGCTTTTTGAGCTGCTTAAATCTAAAATTCCTTCTCGCACGGAGCTGTTCCATAAGGCCGTAAAAGAGGCTCTCCGCAAAAACGGGTTTGAGTTTGAGATGTTAAAGCAAGGCGATGCTAATTTTCACGTGATTCGAAAACCGCTGCGTACAGCGCCCGAAAATAAAAAGAATATACGTAGGCTAATTTTTGTTCCCGGGTTTGGCGATTCCCCCACGTCTTGGGTAGCGCCGTTTTTATTTTGTAAGAAGCAACTGGCCACCCAATTTGATGAAATCTTAACCGTTGATTTTCCAGGGTATATGGGGTTTTTATCGCATAACCGCTTAGTGCCGTCGATGGAAGTATTGCTGAACGTGGTCCAAATGGTGTGTGAAACGTATCCGGCCCACGTATTGGTGGGGCATTCACTGGGAGGCGCCCTTGCGGGGCGGGTTGCACAACGATTGGTGAGACCGGTTGAGCATCTGGTACTCGTTTCCCCGTCCGGACTGATGCCCGAGTCGGATAAGAAGCCCTTTGGCGAGTTTATATTAAAAATGCAGCAAGCCCCCTTCGAAAAACTCATTGCGGCAATCGTGCATGAGCCTAGACGCTATTACCAATTGCTCAAAACTGAGTTCGAGGTATTTTATTCGCAAGCCGAAATTACCGAGTTTATTGAGTCGTTTCGGCGCGAACATTTTATTGATCCCCAGCATCCATTTGCTTGTGAACGCTTGAGTGTGATTTGGGGAAGCGAAGATGGTTTTGTCCCAGCCCATTGGATGCGCTATTGGGTGGAATGCTTTGGGCCGTACATGGACGGCTATTTAATCAAAAATACGGGACATCTGCCGCAGATGGAATGCCCGAAAACCATGGCCGACTTATTTAAACATATTTTATTTAGCCAGCCTCCGTCTAGTCCTCGTGGGGCAAATGCAGGAACCGTCGGTACGCTCGGTACCTCAGAGGCTCGATGGACCAAGATCGTAAGTCAAACCAAGAGTTTTCAGACCCCTCAATTGCCCCAACGCTCCGAAGCGCTTTTAACTTACTCAAAGTGAAGAAATTGGTAATTCTTTTTCCCTTTTCGAATCACAATCGCAGCCCCAGCAATCAGGTGTGATGGATTCAATGTAAAGGCAACATCCGTTACTCGCTCATTATTAATGTAAACTCCGCCCGCCGGGATTTCTTTCCTGGCGGCGCCTTTGGATTGAAATAAACCGCTTTCCACTAAAACGTCAATCAAGGCAAGTCCTGATGCTTCGAGCGTTGATTTAGGCTTTCGAAGTGTCGGGGCATCGGCAAACACTTCTTGAAGTGTTTTAAGATCCAAGTTTTTGATTTCGGCTCCAAACAGTGCGTGGGTTGCGGCCTCGGCTCGGGCAAGTGCCTCTGGACCATGGACCATGCGGGTCAGCTCTTGGGCGAGTTTAATTTGAGCGGTTTTTTTCTCGGGCGCGGTCTTTAGCTCCTGCTCGATGGCATCAATCTCTTCCAGCGAAACAAAGGTCAGAAACTTTAACCACTGAATAACCCGGTCGTCGGGGGATGAAATAAAAAATTGGTAAAACTGATAGGGCGAGGTCTTGTCCGCCGAAAGCCAGACGGCGCCTTTTTCGGATTTCCCAAATTTTAATCCGTCCGAGCGGGTAATGAGGGGATGGGTCAGTCCAAAAGCAGCGGGCGCAGAAGCCGAATCCGCACTGGTCGTCGCGGTTTTTTTACGAATCAAATCGGTTCCTGCGGTAATGTTTCCCCACTGGTCAGACGCGCCAATCTGTAAGGTGCATCCGTATTTTTGGTAAAGGTGGTAGTAGTCGTAACCTTGTAAGAGCATGTACGAAAATTCAGTGTAGGATATTCCGTGGTCGCGATCCTCCATGCGGGAGCGTACCGAATCCTTGGCCACCATATGGTTCACCGTAAAATGTTTTCCCACCTCGCGCAGAAAAGTCAGAACGTCCATACCTTGGTAAAAATCAGCATTGTTCATAATTTTGGCCGCGTTCGGTAGTGCGGCAGAAAAATCTAAAAACTGAGAGGCCACTTTTTGAATTCCATTTAAATTGTGCGCGACTTGTTCGGGCGTTTGCAGATTACGTTCGCTGGACTTACCGCTGGGATCGCCAATCATTCCGGTTGCACCGCCTAACAGAAAAATGGGTGTGTGCCCTGCCAACTGAAAGCGCTTTAGTGTAAGAATCGGGAGTAAGCTGCCCACATGAAGGCTGTCACTCGTTGGATCAAAACCACAGTATAAAGTAATGGGTTTGTTCGCGTTGATATGACTTTTGAGGGTAGGATCAGTCATTTGGTAGAGAATGCCTCTGCGTTCAAGGTCGGTGTAAAGATCGAGTTTTTGTGATGAATCCATTAAAAAACGATAACGCAAAAGATCAAAATGATAAAGAACTCTTGACAAGCCTTTAGGTTGAAATTGAAGATGTTGAGCCATGGGATACACTCCACCGACTGCACCGGCGGATCATGGGATCGGTCGCAGCGCGCCTCTCGTTTTAGTGGTAGAAGACGACGACGATATCCGCGATTTGTTAGGTTCTATATTGGAACGCGATGGGTACGCAGTCGAAGTTGTAAACTCCAGCCGATTGGCCGTCGCGCGCTTAAATGAAAAAAAGTATGATTTAGTTTTGGTAGAGCGATTGTTACCCGAGATGTGCGGGCTAGACCTGATCAAATTCATGCGGAGTTCCGGGAGCCGGCTAGCGGAAACTCCGGCGCTGGTGATCTCTACCCAATGTGAACCTAAAGAAATGATTGCGGCTCTTGAGGCGGGCGCAAGTGATTTTTTGCCCAAGCCGTTTGAGCGCCTGTGTTTGTTAGGGCGAGTACGGTCGCTGCTGAAGCACCTGACGAATGAAGAGATTGCGGAGTCGCAAAAAATTGGAAAATTAACGATGGGTCCTTTGGTCATCAACACGAACACGCAAGATGTGTTTTTAGGGTCGAGTCGGATTGAGCTTACACCAAGCGAGTTTAAACTTCTTCATGCGCTGTCGCTCCACCGGGGGATGGTACTTACCCGGACGCGGTTAATGGAGCTGGTGCAAGGACATGGCATCGCCGTAATTGATCGGGCCATTGATACGCATGTTTTTGGACTAAGGAAAAAACTGGGAGTAGTCGCCGAGATGATCGAAACAGTTCGGGGCGTGGGTTATCGTATTTTAGAGACTACTTCAGCCACTGAAGAATAGATCTACCGACCATCGCGCCTTGACTGACGCAGCCTTGAATTAAAAATCCGCCGGTCGGGGCCGACCAATCCAGCATTTCGCCACCACAAAAAACTCCCGGGTATTTTTTGAGCATCAACAATGGCTTTCCGTTCTGCTGTGCGCTTGTTTTTGTGT
>CAIMNF010000504.1 GCA_903842755.1 Oligoflexia bacterium | reverse complement strand
CTTTTGGTTTTTTCTTCCAATGCAAAACCGAAGCGAGCGGAAAACCGAATCGCGCGAAGAAGACGGAGTGCATCTTCCTCAAAGCGCAAACGGGGATCCCCAATTGCGCACAGTCTTTTTTGGCGAAGGTCTTCTAGACCACCAAAAAAATCCAAAATTTGCTGGGTTTTTAAGTCAAAGTAAATGGCATTGACCGTAAAGTCCCGTCGTTCGGCGTCTGCCTTGATATCCCCAAAGACCACACTTGTGGGATGTCGATGATCCGTGTATTTTCCCTCGCCCCTAAAGGTAGCCACTTCAATTTGCCGTTGATCCTGGATGACTTTCATCACACCGAAGGCGCGCCCCACTTCAATGACTTGAGGAAATAGCCGCTCTACTTCATCAGGTTTGGCCGAGGTCGCAACATCAAAGTCCTGCACTTTTTCGCCACGAAGTAGGTCACGAACACATCCCCCAACTAAATACGCGTCGTGGCCGGCATCCGCTAGGCCGATTAAAACCGACTTTACTTCAGGCGGAATCACCCAATTTGCGCTAATCCGTGTCCACATCAAGAGGAGCCCCATTTTTTTGGTAAACGCTTTTGTTCTCGGACTTTGCGGCCGGCGTCGTTAGTTGTTTTTTTGCGCGCGAGCCTTGCATGGTGGTATCGGAAGAAGCTGACATACCCTTCTTCGCATTCGGGTGGTGGTGAGGCTCTTTTTTTTCAACGGGGGCAACCTCCTCCTCGTAGTCTACCTCATAATCATCCTCCGCAGCGCGCGCAACGAAGGCGAGTAAAAAAATAAATCCTAAAACTATTTTCACGGAATCAATATCTCCCTGGGGCGTGCGCCATCCGCTGGCCCAACAATCCCCTTCGTTTCCATTAGCTCAATTAAACGTGCAGCCCTATTGTAACCTATTTTAAGGTGCCGCTGTAAAAAACTCGCAGACGCAGTATGAGAATTTCGAACTAACTCTAAGGCTTTTTCATAGAGGGGGTCTAAATCATCCATCTCCATCTCGCCTTCTGCAAATTCTTCGGGATCGATTAAGATCTCATTTCGGTAGGTTGGTTTACCTTGGTCTCTTAGGAAATCAGTAATTTTCGTTAATTCATTGTCATCAATAAACGCGCCTTGCAATCGCACCAAGTCGTTCTGACCTTGGGGAATATAGAGCATGTCGCCTTGACCGAGTAACCGTTCGGCCCCCTGCCGATCTAAAATAGTTCTGGAATCAATTTGCGACGCCAATGAAAACGAAACCCGTGTCGGCATATTCGCTTTAATTAGCCCAGTGATGACATCTGTTGAAGGACGCTGAGTGGCGATCACTAAATGCAATCCTGATGCACGCGCCTTTTGGGCCAGGCGAGCAATAGAGCCTTCCACGTCTTTTTTAACGGTCATCATTAAGTCTGCAAGCTCGTCGATGATAATTACAATATAGGGCAATTTGCCAATAATGGGAGATCCCGCATCATCCTTTTCAAACGCTTCGATCCAATCTCCACCGGTCATGAGGGGCAACTCTCCCTGCTCTTGCGCTTGATCCTGTAAGATATTTGCCATGGCTTCGGCCCCCATGGACTCTACTTTTTCGTTGTAACTTTGGAGATTTCGAACTCCGGCCGCTTCCAATATGCGGTAGCGACGTTCCATTTCCCTGACCGCCCACTTCAGCGCCGATGAAGCGTTCTTGGGGTCATCGACAACGGGCAAGAGTAAATGAGGAATATCGTGATAAAATGTGAACTCAATAAACTTTGGGTCGACCAGAATCAAGCGCAGCTCGTCCGGAGTAAAGCGGTAAAGCAATGAACAAATGAGCCCATTCATAAACACCGACTTACCGGAACCTGTTTGCCCGGAAACCAATAAATGCGGCATTTTTGCTAAATCGGCAAACACCGATTGCCCAGAAATATCCTTCCCCATGACGACGGGGATTTGATATTTCGGATTTTGAAACTCACCCGTCTGCAAAAATTCGCGCAGCACTACTTGTTCGCGCGTTTCCGAGGGGATCTCAATGCCCACCACTGCTTTTCCGGGCAAAGGGGCTAAGATCCGTACCGACCGGGACGAAAGCGCCATGGACAAATCCTCAATCAGTCCAGAAATGCGCGAAACTTTAATTCCTGGCCCCGGTTTAAACTCGTAAAGTGTAATGACGGGACCGACCCGCATGGCGGTCATGTCGCCCTCAATCCCAAACTCGGAAAGCTTATCGGTTAACATTCGGGCGCGTTCGGTAAGGCGTTCCTTGTCAATTGCAGTTTCAATCCGGGTTACCTTGCGCAAAAACTCAATGATCGGGAGCTTCCATTTGCCCCGTTTCTTTTCAAATCTAAATTTTGTTTTCGGCTCTGCCACCGAAGCTCCTGCCGCTTTTTCGATCACAGGTCCTGCTTCATCGATCGGGAGTGGTTCTTTTTTTAATTTGGAAACCTCGATGACGTCGGTCTCTTCTTCATCGATTGACGATGCTCCCGCTGG
>CAIMNF010000503.1 GCA_903842755.1 Oligoflexia bacterium | reverse complement strand
CTAATTTTTTCAACTTTCGTTCGTGTTTTTTAACATCTAAGCCACCTTCGGTGGTTACCTCTTCCCGCTTTTCAGGAACCAAACATACCCAATCGGGCTTAAGCTTTAGCGCTATTTTTACAATTTCATCGCTCAACGCCATTTCCAAATTTAAATCAAGCGGACTTTGTTTCCGCAACTGAAACACATCGGCATCTTGAATATGGCGCCGGTCTTCACGCAAATGGACCGTAATTTGATGCGCTCCTGCGTCTTCCACCAAACGCGCGGCCTGAATTAAATCCGGGTAGGGCGTGCCCCGCAGTTGCCGGAGTGTTGCAATGTGATCAATATTCACTCCCAGTCGGGGTTGAAGGATTTCCTTTTTAGACTTTGTTTCGGCTTTCATTTTTTTGGTCATTCGCGTTGCTCCAACGAAAGGTCTGCACTTAACGCCACTGCCATTTGCTCAGCAAGCTGCTTCACTTGATCTGCGTTTTCGCCTTCGACTAAAATTCTTACTTTGGGCTCGGTACCCGAATAGCGATTAAACACGCGCCCTCGTCCTTTCAGTTTGGACTCGGCGTCTTGAACGGCCTTTTGAAACTGGGGCAAGGTATCCAATGGTTTACGTTCTTTCACCTTTAGGTTAATCAAGGTTTGGGGCAAAAGTTTGATTTGTTTTTTTAACTCGGACAACGGCTGCCCAGTTCGTTGCATAATCTCTAACACTTTTAGGGCCGCTAAAGCCCCATCTCCGGTCGTACTATGGTCTAAAAAAATAATATGACCCGATTGTTCGCCCCCAAGGTTTAAGCCCTGCTTACGCATTTCTTCAACCACAAAGCGGTCCCCCACTCCTGCACGAATCATTTCAATTCCATGCTCCCGCAGGCTTAATTCTAGGCCCACATTGGACATCGGGGTCGTCACAATCCTATTTTTATTCAATTTTCCGTGATGTTTTAACTCTAAAGCACAAAGTCCAATGACCACATCTCCGTCAACAACGGCGCCTTTTTCGTCAATTAAAATGACCCGGTCTGCGTCACCATCCAACGCAATTCCGAGCTGCGCACCCGAAGATACCGTTAATTTTGCAAGTGCTTCGGGATGAAGCGCACCGCAATCTGCATTAATATTGATCCCGTTTGGACTCACGGCACGCGCCAATACTTCTGCGCCCAATTCTTCGAACGCAAGGGGCGCCGACTTATAGGCCGCTCCATTGGCGCAATCTAACGCTAATTTAATTCCATCCAAATTGTATTCATTTGGAAACGTGCTTTTAAGAAAAACAATGTAACGCCCGTGCGCTTCTTCGATCCGATAGGCACGGCCAATGTCTGCACCTTTTGGGCACGCAGCATCCATGATTTTTGAATCCATGAGATGATTCTCAATCGCTTGTTCGATCTCATCTGGAGCTTTAAATCCGTCCGCTCCGAAAATCTTAATTCCATTATCCATAAAGGGATTATGCGAAGCCGAAAGCATCACTCCTGCATCTGCCCGCATGCTTTGGGTGACGAATGCGACCCCGGGAGTTGGCAAGGGCCCCAGTAAAATAGCCTCACCGCCCATTGAACACACTCCAGCGGCTAATGCCGTTTCGATCATGTACCCGGAGCGCCGTGTATCTTTTCCAATCACCACCCGTACCCGGTGTTTGCTGTTAGACTTTAGCCGAGAGTCGCCTTTGCCGTATTTACGATCCCAAGACGAGGTTTGATGTAATAGCGTGTACACCAGTGCACGCCCCACTTTTAGCGCCACTTCTCCAGTCATTGGGTAAACGTTGGCCTCGGCGCGAATTCCATCAGTGCCAAATAATTTCATTTCTTTATAATATCATAACTTTATCGAGGGAGGATAGAAACTTTGCATTGCGCCGGGTAGGCTTTTACCCAATGAATTTTTTCAGGTAGCTGAATTCTAATCCACTTGTGATACTCGCCTGCGGGGTAATCACGGACGTCGACCTCTGCCTTGACTTGATCCCCATCCACCTTAACCGGGTCGTTGTAGTCCGTGCGAACATACACAGTCACTTCTTCAACGTTCGCCGTTGCTTTGAGGGTCGACTGAACTTTTACAGGAACGTGCAAAATGCGGTAGGCTTGCGATTGTCCTTTCCACTGCACTTCTAAGTGGAGCTCCGGTATGGGGGAATCAGGTTCAACCCCAGCGCCCTTAAAATCAAATGCAAGAGGGACAATCGCCGTTTCCTTATATCCAGTTAAGTCCACCGGCAAGGTCACAAAATCAGGCAGTGAAAGGACCCTGTTTTTAAGACCTTTTACTTTCACTTGATTCGGCAAAATCTCCATGCGGGTTACTCGATAATTAGGCGCAACTTCGCCTGAAGTGAGCAACTTAACGGGCACCCATTTGCGCTTTAATTCTTCCACATTGATTTGAACAACATTAGGGGTAATAGACTGAACTTTTACCCCCATCGGCATTTTTAAACTGTCACTGTAGATTCGGTGCGTATAAACCCCGGTCTTAATCGATTTGATATTGGCCCGAATCGGATCTTCCAAGCGATTCACCAAGGTTCGCAAAAAAGCCTTGGGCCCCGCAAGCCTAAAGGTGATTTTTTCGGGAACCGGATCCACTAAAATCTGGTCTTCGTTCATAATGACTTCAAACGGAACCTCTTTGGTGATCTCAATCGTTCTAGACCCAAACACCACCACCCAAAGCGTAATGGCGATGATAATGGAAACTAACTTTAATCCGATTTGGAAGCGAAACAGCTGATAGATCCACCGTAAGAACGTCACGCTTTTTTCCCCCCCGATGCGGTTTTCTTTTGGGAGTCTCGTTCCGCCTTGGTCAAATCAAAGAAACTTTTTATTTTGGAAGGCAAGCTTGCTTTCGGATTCTGAAGGTCGAGAATTTCTGCTAAAACATCTCGCAATTGCGAATCATCTAAATTCTTCAGCATTTGTCCCGACTGAACTAAATGGACTGCACCCGCCTCTTCGCTCACTAAAACAACAATGGCGTCGGTCTCTTCGGTTAACCCAATCGCGGCGCGGTGACGAGTCCCATAGTGCTTATCAATGTCCGGGTCCTTCGATAATGGCAAGAAGCAACCCGCAGAGGCAATTCGGTCACCGGTAATAATCACGGCTCCATCATGAATAGGCGACTGATCTAAAAAAATCGAATACAGTATTTCTGCCCGAACGCGGGAATCAATTTTGGAACCGGTGTCCATAAAATTCTTTAACCCATTTTCGCGCTCAATAACCATTAGGGCGCCTACGCGATCACGCGCAAGCTGAGCGGCCGCTTGCGCGACCTCATCTACCATTTCTAATTGGCTCTCTGATTCGGCGGAAAAGAAAAACGGGTTCCGACCAATTTTGGTCAAAGCGCGCCGCAAATCGTCCTGGAAAATGACAATGATAATAAAAAAGAAGTAATCAAAGAAATTACTAAACAACCAATGGGTCGTATAAAGCTCAAGTTGATTGGACAGAAAGTAACCCGCGGTAAGGACGCCCATTCCCACCAACATTTGAACCGCGCGGGTACCGCGAATCAAATTCAACAAGCGATAGATAATGAACCCCACGATCGCAACGTCGAGCAAATCTTCCAAGCGAAAACTCGACTTCAGATTGAGGATCAACTCATTCATCGTTGATCAGGCAGGCACGGGTGCGCCCGCAGGGCCGCTTCCTTCTGGTTTTCCAGCGGTTGAAGAATTTTCGGGAGCCAAAGGATCGGGCGTAACGGTCGCAGCTACTTTTGCAGGACGATTAATTTTCTCGCCTCTAATGAGCTGATCGACCTCTTCCCCATCAATGGTTTCAAATTCCAAAAGAGCGTCCGAGATCCGATGCAAAGCTGCAATATTTTCTGTCACAATTTGTTTCGCGCGTTGATAATTGCGCTCAACGATGTCTCGAACTTCGCGGTCAATGGTCAGCGCTGTTTGCTCACTATAGTCCCGGTGCTGACTAATGTCACGTCCCAGAAAGATTTGCTCTTCCTTGCGCCCAAAAGTCAACGGCCCAAGAATATCACTCATGCCCCACTCGCAGACCATGCGGCGAGCGATATCGGTTGCACGTTCAATGTCATTTCCAGCGCCCGTTGTTTTCTGATTCAGTACCACTTCTTCTGCCACGCGGCCGCCCATCAAAAACGCAATCATGTTTTCCGCTTTTACTTTGTCCATGCTCACGCGTTCTTCTGTGGGAAGCGTTTGAGTAACCCCAAGCGCCATTCCTCGCGGAATAATCGTCACTTTATGAATAGGATCAGTGCTGGGAATAGACCGTCCCACTAAGGTGTGCCCGGCTTCGTGAATTGCTGTGTTGCGCTTTTCCTTATCCGAAAGAATCATGCTCTTGCGCTCGGAGCCCATCATGACTTTATCTTTTGCTTCTTCCAAATCGCTCAGTTCTACGCACTTTTTATCTTTCCGGGCCGCAATCAAGGCACCTTCGTTCACCAGGTTTTCAAGGTCCGCCCCCGAAAATCCTGGGGTTCCCCGGGCGATGATGGAGAGATCAATTTTTACTTCCAGTGGAATTTTACGCGTATGAACTTTTAAAATTTCTTCGCGACCATGGAGGTCTGGATTAGAAACGACCACACGACGATCGAACCGTCCTGGTCGCAAGAGCGCTGGATCCAATACATCGGGACGATTGGTTGCTGCAATCAGGATCACGCCTTCATTGCTTTCAAACCCATCCATTTCTACGAGCAACTGATTTAATGTTTGCTCGCGCTCATCATGACCGCCACCTAGGCCTGCACCCCGATGCCTACCGACCGCGTCGATTTCATCGATAAAAATAATACACGGTGCATGTTTTTTGCCTTGTTCAAACAAGTCACGTACCCGCGAAGCGCCTACACCGACAAACATCTCTACAAAGTCCGATCCAGAAATCGAGAAAAACGGCACACCAGCTTCGCCTGCAACCGCTTTTGCCAATAGAGTTTTCCCTGTTCCAGGAGGGCCCATCATTAAAACGCCCTTTGGAATGCGGCCACCTAAGCGAGTAAATTTTTTAGGATCCTTCAAGAAGGCGACAATTTCTTCGAGATCGCCTTTTGCTTCTTCGGCCCCAGCGACATCTTTAAATGTATATTTTTTGTTCGATTCGTTTAACATGCGCGCTTTTGATTTTCCAAACGACATCGCCTTACCGCCACCGGCTTGCAATTGGCGAATAAAAACAAAGAAAATCAACACTAAGAAAATCATCGGGAACCAAGAAAGTAATAGCTGCTGCCAAAAAGGAGTTTTCTCTGGATGATCGTAATTGGGGATCAGATTATTGCTTTGAAGAATTTCGAAAATCTTTGCATTCTGGGTATCGCCAATGGTTTCAAAATTTTCACTGCCCTTGATCGGCTCTTTAAATACGCCGGTAATCAAGTCGTCATTTTTAAAGGTAACGCTTTTGACTTTGCCTTCTTTAACGTAACCAATAAAGTCACTAAATAAAATTTTCTCGCGCCCGTGCTGATTTTGATCTACTGCCTTTAGCAATATTGCAAAGACTAAAAATACCGATAGCCAAAGGGCCGCTGTTTTTCCGAAGCCTTTCATGAAAGGTTCCTTTCCGTTTAGATACAATCTTTTTAAAGCATTCTACTTCAATGGGCATGGAGTGGTAGATTGTCAACCGCCGAGCAAAGAGACCTTTCCTGGCTCGTCCGAAGCACTCTTCTTATTTGATCACAAAAAAATAAGTAAAACACTTAGAAAACTACTCGTCTTTCGCCAAAAATAATTTGAAAGACCGCTCCCCCAGCTGCTCCAGCGTCACTCCACCAGGAAGCGAAACTTTTTTGCCGACCTTCACTGTTTTCATTAAATTTTGGATTTGCTGCTTTTGTGCCCGATTTAGTCTTGACGCTGCCCCCGATCGGACCAACAGCTGATCCACAGCAAATTGAAATGCCTCCAATTTTGGCAAATCGCTTCCGGTCACCTCTTGCTCCGACGGCAAAACTTCGGTGTAGCGACTTAAGGAGCGGACAAATCCAGGAAAAAGTTCCCCTAAAAGGGGAATCACCTTTTGCCTTAGCTGGGACCGCATTTGGTGAGGGTCCTGGTTTGTGGGATCCTCGAAATAAGGCAATTTTTCTTGAGCAGCATAGAGGCGCAAACGTTCTTTTGTTACTTTCAAAAAGGGCCGCAACACCGGAGCATCATAAAACATTATCCCGTGGCGATTCTCCAAAAATTCGCCTCTAAAAAACCGCCAAATCAGTGTTTCAACTACGTCATCCTGGTGATGCGCCGTGAGCACGTACTTGAAGTTAAGCTCTGGGCCAGCTAATTCCTGATAAACGGAGTTTCTTTTTAAGCGGGCATCTTCTTCGAAGTTTCCTGGCCCTGGAGGTACCAGCTTCTTCGAGATAAAACCCACACCTAGGTCTTTTGCGAGCGCTCGAACTCCCTTTTTTTCGAGAGTTCCTGACTCTTTTCGCCAACCATGATCAAAGTGCAAAAGGCTAATTTGGTCGGGTGCTACAATTTTCCGACCGTAGCGGGAAATCAGATGAGCAAGCGCTACGGAATCCACACCCCCCGAACAGGCAATCAGCACCGGACCTGTCAATGGAAGTGCCATCCCATAATGTTGAAAATGTTGGATCACAGACCGGATCAGAGTCCCGCCCATGGCGGAAGGTTTAGGGTAAGGATGTTTTTGGAGGGGCTTGTTTTTCACGGTTTGTTTTTTGGTTATTACCTTTTCCGGGCCAGTTCGCTACGGTGTGTTCGGGTTACGCGTGCCTCGGAATGAATCCGTCATCGCGGAATGCACTTTGCCCACGGATAGATTATGGATCAATCGCATCGATTTTGCCAATGTCCCAATCTAAATAAAATCGACATGAATAACTGCCATCTTTGGCAAATTTAATGCAGTTTACTTGAATACCTCTTTTGCGGAGATCACCGTTAGGCAATGTAGTCACCCGGTCGGCACTCAGCTTGAGTCCTTCGAATAAATCTTTTGAACTAGCGTTATCCATATCAAAACTATTATCGCGCCCCACCAAGCTATGATCGGGTTTTTGATGGGCATCTACACGGATTTCGAGGGGATGCCCTCCTCCCGCATCTTGTCCATCCTGGTTTATAGCCACCGCATCTGGGGGCGCTAGCTTCCCTACGGGGCGCTGATCTTTCGTCGCGCCAGAATTCAGTACAAAAACAATATCGCAATAATAGGAGGTTCCAGTGTCCGTACACGAATAGTTTGTTCCGAGCTTGACATGGTCTGTTCCTGACGTAGTTTTTTCAATTCCCATTATCGAATAAAGAGTCTTCGCGGAGTCGGAAATTAACCGGATCGAATACTCACCCCCCGCATTATTATTTGGATCGACTTTGCCGCCTGAACCTCCTCCTGGGGAACCTCCGGACGAGCCCCCCGAGGAGCTTCCGCCGTTATCTTGAACATTTTGTCCATTTTGCTTTTTTGGCGCATAAGGATTCGGCGGCGCAATTTGTGAACAGCCGAATGCCACGATCGCGACCACCACTAAGCAGAGGGAATAAAGCTTTATCCACATCCGCTATTTTTTACATTAATTAAGTTTAAAAGTAAAGGACCTTGTCAAACGACCAGATTCAAATTCCATATAAACTGCCCCCCGACTGTGCTGATAAAATACAAAAAATCCAATATAAACAGCTAGATGTGAAAATTCCTTAGAAACGGGTCGGGCTACGAAGAGGCTAATCTACTGATTTACCGAGAAAAGACTTTAAATCCCACTTTAACTTCAGCAGAGTGAGGGGGCATTTTATTACCCATTCCGTCTAACAGTTCATTGCAGTCCGATTCATAAAGCTTAACGGCGAGCGAATCAGGTATTCGCATATTTATTTGTTGCAGAAAAGGTGAACCCAGGATTCGAAGTCATTTTTTGCACTTTTTTGCATTAAAAACCGCTTTTGAACCGCAGTGTAGGCCCAATCAAATTGTTGAACGTGTGAAGCCCTTTGTGTCGTCAAAATGAACGATTCTCCGATCATCACCGGACTTAACTCTCCCAAGAACGCTGTAAATTGTTTTTCATTCCCTCGCAAGTATGCGGATGCCAACGTATTACTTAAATCAAGCACACTCAATGGGATTTCTGACTCCG
>CAIMNF010000502.1 GCA_903842755.1 Oligoflexia bacterium | reverse complement strand
CGGTTTACCGTGAACGGTTTGCTAATCCGCTTTCTACCCATGCAAATCGGTTTGTGTGGGATTATTGGGTGGTTCCCAACCAATACCGGCTCTTACGAACACCAGCCGATTCATTTTTTCCAAAAGCGCTGTTTATTCCGTTCTTAGAGGCACTGCTTGCCTATGGCCGAAACACGTTGGGCTGCCAAATGATTTCGCATCCTTGGCTAAGTGTTTATACGGACGGCTGCTATCAATCACTCCATACGGATGTGCCCCATGGTCCGTGGAGCTTTGTTTACTCACTCACGGATTGGAAAAGGAGATCATTCAAAGGCGGCGAAACTACAGTCGCGCGGCCACGGCTTTTAAATTATTTTTCAGAGTATTCCCACGATCAATCCGACGAAAAAACAACCCTATTTACAGAAATCGAACCCCTGTTTAACCGCCTAACTTTATTTGACCCTCGCTATCCCCACGGCGTAAATCCAGTATCGGGCGAAGAAGACTTGCGGAAAGCAAGACTCGTCATCCACGGTTGGTTTACTGAGCCTAGACCCATGGTTGAAGGAGCGCTTTCCATCAAAAAAGTCATCCCCGTACTAGACCACCTTGCGTTAACTTTAATTCAAAAAATAGAAACGCTTGCCGTGTATGGGTTACTGAGTTTAAAGCTAAAAGTTTCGCCGGCAGGCAAAATTGTTGAGTCTCATGTGCTTTGCAGCCATTTAATTCACGCCAGTGGAACCGTCATTCCAAAACAGATTCTAAAAAATTGTATTCAATCCACCACTCAAGACGCACCCCTATTTCCAAAAGCAACAGGAACTACATGGATCACGCTGCCCATCGAATTTAAAAAATAAAATGTGCTTTAGTTCTTAGCGTCTTTTCTTGCTTGAGGATGCTGACTTTTTGGCTTTTTTCTTGACCAGCTTTTTTTTCGCTTGTTTTTTTTCTGCTTGTTTTTTCTTGGTGGGCTGTTTTTTCTTAGTGGGCTGTTTTCCCTTCGCCGCATCCTTCATGAGCTGCGCCAAATGTCCCTGCATTTGTTTTCTTTGAACCGGGTCAATTGCCACGAGTTCAGCACCAATCGAAAAACGTCCGTCTTGCAAAGGCTTTACCCAAGCCACACACACTAAAAGCTTTACCGGTTCGCTGACCATTTCTACTTCGAGTAACACCAAATTCCCTGTTGCGTACTCGCGCGAAGTCTCGAAAGAAATTCCGTTCGAAGACAGATCAATTGCCGAGCTTTCTTGGAAAACTGGCGTCCCTAAAACCTGGTAAGTGGAATGCCGTATGGACTTTTGAAGGGGAACGCGAACTCTGTTTCGTCTGTCTTCTGATCTCATAACCTTATCTTGCCAAACCGGCTTCGGATTAGCCAGGATTTATTGGAAATCAAAATCGGCTTTCATTTGCGCTTGCGATTCTGCGGTGATCAGTCGATTGGCTTGATCTTCCGAATAAACCTTGGCGTCTTCTTTCACTTTATCCGAACAGTTTGAGCAAAACTTAGAAATATTATTGAGGAGTACGGTCGCCGAGCCGTAGGACCCCTGCACGGTCGTATCACATGCCGCTTTTCGGGCTAGGCGTGTCCCACTCCAAATGCTGCGATAATTATAATGTGCCGGACATTTTGCATGTTCCCAATTTCCATTCGCATCTTCGGTGTGCCGCGCTTCATGGAAAACAGTCATTAATCTGGCAATCTGGGGGTAATTGGAAGTAACGTAGGTTTCTGTCACATAAATGCGCGGCCCTTGCATGTGGCACGCCACCGCCCCACCACACGAATCCAACCCAAAAAACTGAACCCGGTCCGTAAACCATTTCATATAATTTGCGCCGTCGGCCTTCCCAAAAATTTCTTGATGCAGGGGCGACTCTTTCGTGGACTGAACAGACTGAATAAATTGTAAATCGCCTGTCACTTGAGCCTGGAGTGTTGCTGGCACAGTTGAATCAAATTGAACCCCCGCAAACAAAAGCACTGCCCCCATTGCCCCTAGTGCGCTCATCATAGCCATAGTCCTTTATGTGAAGAACCAAGATCCGTCTCGGTTCTATTTTTACAACGATTTAATTTAAGAATACGGGAGAATTTTTAAAAGTAAAACAAAACCCTTCGACCCGGGGCATTCGGCAAGTTTCTGGCGAATGAAACTATAAATGGAACCTGAAAAAATAAAAAAGCGTGATGAAACCGTGTTGAACAGGACACTCTTTAGAGTTCCTGAATAAATGACGATACTTTAGCGAGGTTAAATCACCCATGAAACTGAAAATTACATTCCAAATGATTCGATTTAAAATTTTTGCTGGGACTCTCGTTTTCATATTAGGATTAGCCGCTTGTTCCGGAAAATTTTCATTTTCACAACTTACCTCTAATCCACCTGTATGGGTTGTAACGACGATCGCAGGCACTGCGGGTGTTGCGGGAAGCGCAGACGGTTCAGGAACCAATGCAAGCTTCTCGAATCCTCAAGGGATTGCGGTAGATAGCTCAGGGAATCTATATGTAGCAGACTATGGTAATAACACAGTTCGCAAAATAAGCCCTGATGGCGCAGTAAGCACTTTAGCCGGCACTGCCGGCATTAGCGGTAGTACGGATGCAAATGGTGCAAGCGCAAGCTTTTCCGGCCCCTATGGCATTACAGTGAACACTTCCGGAGTTGTTTATGTAACAGATAGTAATAACAACACCATTCGAAAAATTACGCCATCGGGCGATGTCACTACAATAGCGGGTACCGCCGGCACGTCAGGGACTACCAATTCCCCCGCCCTATTTAATTATCCTGCCGGCATTGCGGTAGATTCGGCCGGAAACCTATACGTGGCGGATGAATATAACGCACTCATTCGAAAAATCACACCCTTGGGTGTCGTGAGTACTTTTGCTGGCGGTAACGGATCGGAACTGAGACCTGTCGGATCATGGTATGTTGAATATGCAGACGGCATTGGCACTTTAGCAGGCTTTTCTCTGCCGGAGCAAATTGCCGCTGATCAATCGGGCAATTTGTATGTCGCTGACTTCGAAAATGATGCAATTAGAAAGATCACGTCGACAGCCTCCGTAACTACTTTTGCCGGTAGCATTGGCGTCGCCGGGAGTAAAGATGGGACCGGTATCACCGCCAATTTTTATCAACCCACGGGTGTCGCTGTAGATACGAATGGAAACCTATTTATAGTGGACCAATATAACTTCACAATCAGAGAAATCAGTACAACCGGACAAGTTACTACGATAGCTGGCCAGGTGGGCCAAAACGGCTACCAGGATGGAATAGGAACATCGGCATTATTTGGTTTGGCAAGCAGTATTGCAGTCGATTCCAATGGAACCCTTTACGTCACTGACTCGGGGAATCAAACTATTCGAAAACTTCAGTTTAAATCCCAATGAAAATGAGCTTACTCGAGAAAAACTTAAAACGCGTTTTTGCATTTATTTTATTTATTAGCTTTGCATTTGTGAGCTTCTTGATTTCAAAGCACCTTAATTTTGTGCAGATGGATTTAGCGGGGCATATTGCAAGCGCTGCCCAATTCGGCAGGAGCTTTTTTCATTCATTTAGTGATCAAATGTTTCTGGGCTATACGCATGGGCTTTTTTACCCACCACTGGAAGAGATGGTCATCCACTACACTCATGTAATTACAAATCTTAATTATTTTGAATCCTACCGTTATTACCTTTTAGCGTTGGTTGCGGGCTACTTTTTTACACTGTGGGCACTACTCAAAAGTTTTAAAACCGCTTGGGCCTTTTCATTCTATGCAATCACTCTAGTTTTTCTTACATTTATTCAAAAAACTGGCTCGCCAAATTTACAAGGTCTAGCAATCGACGACCTACTTAAAGTCGGCTTAAGCAATCAATTTCTAGGCGGCATTTGGTTTTTGTTAATCTGCAAAGAAATAATCGCCCCATCGAAATACCAAAATATCGGCCTCATCCTCTATTGCGTTGCCGCGATCCTTTCTCATTTAGTGGTCGGCTTCGTCTCCTTACTTATCGTATCGGGCTATCTTATACAACAAGGGTCGTTCAAGCGGAGTGTAACCATCGCCGGCACAATTTTAGGTTTAACGGCTTTTTATACAATTCCTTTTGCAGCTAACCACTCTTACTTAACGAGCTCAACCATTGTCGTTTTTGAACCCTGGTTTGCTTTGCTAATCGCCGTAACAGGAATGGGCCTAAACTTTAAAAACAGGACCTCGCGCCTATTTCTTGGCATTGCTGTCCTGCTTATGTTGCCCGTAACGATTTTTGCCCGTTTTTATTTTCTCTTAGACCTAATTCCTGAGTTCCATTATTACCGGTTAGTCGTGGTTGCGTTTATTTTGACTACGTTGGGCCTGGCTGTCGATTTAGATATCCAAAAAAATAGCCTAAAAATAAATCTACCCTTGTGCCTTATATTTTTTCTTTATCTTACCTACGAATTTCATCTGCAAAGTGTCGACTTAATGGCACCATCTTTTGAAAACACTGAGCTTAATTTTAGCGCGATAGGCGACCTCCAAACAAAAGATTACGGGCGATATTTAGTCATTGGAAAAAACAGGGGAATTGATTTTGGAATTGACTCCATTTTGGCCACCGAATATCCGGAATTCCGTTCCACCAAAGGGTTATATTGGGAAAGCTCATACACCAACACGCTTCAAACATCTTATTTGGTGACGCTACTTTCACCGCCGGCGGTAACAAAAGGGTTTCACTATTTTAGATTCTCCTGCGTCGTTCAAAAATGCCTTTTAGATCAATATTTTCGATTATTTAACGTTCAAGCAATGGCAGGCAAATTTGATGACTTACCTTATATCAATGGCGCAAAAAAAGAGTGCTACCAGCAAATCGAAAAAGAAGGAACGCCCAACTTTACCTTTGAGAGGACCGGCGAACTCAAAATAAATCATGATACTTATCCAATTTTAAAACTAGTTCCAAAGTTAGACATTCATGGCAAATTAAATAGGTCCAATCAAGCGGTAGAAATTATTGATCCCTCCCAAATTAAGACTTTAACCAGTGAAAAGGAAGAATATTACCGCGAAATCATCAAAAGTGGCTACGACGCTTGCGAACATCCTGAAAAAAACGCCTTTAGCGCTAGCTCAATTCTCCTCACTGAACAAAGCCACTTCGAGCAACTAAGAAATGATGCGCAGAACAGCCCTTATACAACCCAGGCAATTGGAGGTATTCCCTTAAAGAAAATTAGCAACCAAAACTATGAGTTTGAACTCCCTCCGACGCCAACCTGGTATCTGTTAAAACTAGCGCCCCAGCCAGGGATGAAAGTGTTAAATGAGTCCGGACAAGAGCTTCCTATCCTGAAAGGCATGCCTCACACTATAGGTTTAGGCCAAGGAAAGCTTCATGTCGTTTTTACAAGACCTTACTCATTTCTGGCTGGAAAAATCATGACAATGGTGACGTTTCTGGTCTCTATCTTAGCTTATTTATCAACTTTTTTAAAACATCATCCTCGCCAATTATTTGAAAAATAGCGTCTACACTGATCGGCGCACTTCCACAATCAGCCCCCCCAACTCAATTAAATCTAAACGGAACCTTCGGAACCTCATTCAATTCCGTAACCATTTCCAAAATGGTCGCCATGGTTTTATTTTCCGATTCTTTAGCTCCATACTTGCGCACAGCAAACGCGCCTTCTTGCATCTCCCGGTCGCCCGCAACCAGCATCAAGGGAATTTTTGCAATTTGCGCTTCTCGCGTTTTAAGGCCCATTTTTTCGTTTCGCGAATCAATCTCAATGCGCACCCCTAAACGGCGCAGCTGTTTTGCAAACTCTTCGCAGTAAGGAATGTGGGCTTCCGTAATCGGAATCAAACGGCACTGCACCGGCGCAAGCCAAAATGGAAAGGCGCCTGCGCAATGTTCAATAAACACGCCCATAAAACGCTCAAGACTTCCCAAAACCGCTCGATGCACCATGACTGGTCTGTGGGCTGTATTATCGGCACCCACATATTCCAATTCAAACCGTTCGGGCAAGTTAAAATCCAATTGAATGGTGGCTAATTGGTGGCCCCGCTTTAAGGCGTCTTTAAATTTAAAATCAATTTTAGGTCCGTAAAAGGCGCCATCGCCTGGATTAATTTGATACGGACGACCAATCGAATCTAACACTTTCTTTAGTCCCGCTTCGGCCGTATCCCAAAGTGCATCGGACCCCACGCGTTTTTCGGGCCTGGTGGCCAGGAAAATTTGCATATCGTTCAGATCAAAATTAAAAATGGGATAAGTCTTGACGATCATGTCCAACACGATGCCAATTTCTTTTTCAATTTGCTCGGCGGTGCAAAATACGTGCGCGTCGTCTTGGCAAAACGTTCTAACCCGGGTTAGCCCTGCAGTCACCCCGGAGCGCTCGTAGCGATGAAGTCTTCCAAAATCGGCAAAACGCAAGGGTAAATCGCGATAAGAACGTTTCCCCGACGCATAAATAAACGTATGCGACGGACAATTCATCGGCTTTACTGCAAACTCACGTTCGTCCACTTCGGTAAAATACATATTCTCTTTGTAAT
>CAIMNF010000501.1 GCA_903842755.1 Oligoflexia bacterium | reverse complement strand
GGGGGGCGTATCGATAATGCAGTAATCATATTGTGAATTCATTTTAAGTAAAAGGCGTTTCAGTCTCTGTGTGCCGTCGGTTAGTTTTAATAACGCGGTATCTAATGCCGCCAATTTTTCGCTTCCTGGGATAATATCTAAATTCTTGCTAATATTCACTACCGATTGCAGAGGATCTAATTGGGGTGTCATCAATAATTCGGCGATCGTGATCGACTCTTCGTCCGTAGTATCGACCATAAAAAAATCAGTTAGACTTTGCTGTGGGTCCATATCAACCAATAAGATCCGTTTCCCCTCGCGCGCAAGCGCAGCCCCCAAGTTTGCTGCGGTGGTCGTTTTACCTACTCCGCCCTTACCGTTACTGATTGCTATTTTTCTCATTCATATTCCCTTTTTATTTGGAGTGGTATCCCTACTCCACCCCGCGGATAATTCGTATACGTTGAGTATCTCTTATTTTCTAAATAATTCAAATGTTGGTTATTTGACACCTGTAGTTTAGAGGATGTGGGGGGAGGGTTGGGAAAGAGAGTAGGGAGGGAATGAACATAGGGAAAGAAAAGAGGGGGAGTAAGGAGAGGGGGTAAAGAAAGGAAGTAGGGGGGGTAAGAACAGAAAAGAAAGGTAGTGGGTGGAGTGGGGAGGGGTGGAATGTGGGGATGCAAAGTGGGAGTGCAAAGTGGGGATACTCAGGAATACTGGAAAGTAACACTGGTGAAGTGTTGATGTGTTGTATTATTTTTTTGTAACACCTGTATTTATTGTGGATTTCGCTACTGAATGATTTAATTGCTGCACAAGTGTTACTGATGAGTGTTGAAATTAAAAAGGACCGCATTGTTTTATTATTCGATTAGACCTAATTCCAAAAACAAAGGGTAAATTTAAATAGACGCGGGTTGCAGAAGAAAAGCATCGAAACAGCGGTAAAAACGCATGAATTTGATGACGATCCACTCTCCCTTTTGGGGCATTTGATTTCCTTAGGACTTTTCTCGCAAATCTCGCACTTCTAGCATTCCTCGCGCATCGTTTAAAGATCCAGTGCGCCGATTTGGTGGAGGTGTTTTAGTTCTCGCTGAATTTGTTTATAATTCGGAAGAACGGATTCCACCAGTTCCCAAAATTTTGCGCTGTGATTAAATTCGCGAATGTGGGCTAGCTCATGCACCACTACATAATCCAAAATCGGAGGTGGGCCTAAGCTAATTCTCCAGTTAAAACTTAAATCATTCGTTGATCGACACGAGCCCCAGCGCCCTTTATAGTTTCTTACTTTTACTGATCGAGGAATGACCTGCAGCAGGGAGGAGAAGTGGGCGATTCGACCTTGAATGAGCTCTGCACATTTTTGTTGGATCCAAAAGATTACTTTTTTCCTGATTAAAGCTTCGTTTTCTGGGTGAGGGGAACTAATCCAGAGTGTGTTTTCGGCATAAAGTGCGGGGCGTGATTTTCCTTGGATTAGCCTGATTTTCAAAGTCTCGCCATAAAAGGGGATTAAGGCGCCTTCCTTTAAGTAAACGACCTTTCTTTGATCCTTTAACAGAGTCATTTGCCTAAGGCGCTTAGAAATCCATAGGTGGTGTTTCTCAATAAATGCCTTTATCGATTCAAGGGGCATCCGCATCGGAGCGGAAACAATCACACGCAAGTCCGGATAAACAGCAACGGCAATTGATTTTCGCTTTCTGCTTTTTCTAACTTCAATTTTAAAACCCGAATCATCTTCCACTGAAGAGACTTTATTCAAAAAGAACGAGTCTTGAAACTAAATTTTTCCTAAGGATTTAACGCCGATTCACACGATCGCTGATCAAGCTTGCCAAACTCAACCAGGGCGTTCGCAACCGTGTATGACTTAACGGGCTGAATCCATTTTACCTTTTCTTTAAAAATTCGGTTAGCTTCTTGAATCTCGGGCCCATTTTTTCCTAGCCAATGATCAAATACGACACGGTATGTTTTTTTAGGGTCCAAGGGACTCCATACGTTTTTACTGTCTTGAATTTCTAGCTGGAAATTTTGTGTTTCACGCACATTGCTTGGCAGTTGAGGAGAGTAAGCATCTGATTTCTTCTGAGAAAGGATCCGTTCAGCCCTAATGTTACTAAACAAAAGTTGGAGTGATTTTCCGTCAATATCCCCAATTTTCATCGTTTCGGTGTCTTCCGGCAACATGGACAGGATGTCCGAATAGGAAATGTGACCGGCTGGGATCGGAAACTCCCTCCGGTAAACACTGCTTGTTAAAAATGAGAGAACACCGCTGATTTTATACGGGGGAGGGGTGGTGTTCAATTCGTTGACGCCATAGTCACGCATGGCATCGCAAATTAAATTACCCAGCCGAACGCGCCCTTTCTTAAAATCTTTTTTTGTTTCAGCGTACCCTTGCGACTCAAAAATATTGATGGAAAGTCCAAGTTCTTCTTTTATTTTCGCTTTTTCAGTAGAAATCATCGTCAATACTTTATCTTCTGCCGGAGTGAGCTTAGCTTCCTTCCCAAGGGTGAGTTGGTCCTTATGCCCCATAAACTGATGGGATTCCAAATCCCCATCCTCATTCAGTACCACTGCGGTGTATTGGTAGTACGAACCAGAATTGATTAGCCAAGTGTCTCCGAGCTTTTCCTGGGATACTTCATGATTGTGTGCTGCATAGACCACGGGGATTCTTAGGTTTGAAAGAGATGGCTGACTTAATTTCCAATCGTTCAGGGTTTCAATAATTGGTCTAAGTTTGTTTTCTGCTTCGTGAGCCATAATGTAAACGACATTTACGCCATCGCGGGCCGCAGCCAACATTTGGTCTTTGAGATAGTCGACCACGGGGATTTGATCTCGAATGAGTTGAACACCGTTTGTGCGATTGTAGGAACTTTTTTTATAAAATTCGTCATACATGACGCCCACGTAACGTCTTGTTTCCCCTTGGGGAGTAACCACATCTTGATAAGGCCTAAAAATAGTTTTGCCTTGTTGGGTCAGATTAAAATTACTTCCTATTAAGTAGGATGGCTTACCGTGGTTTTTCGAGATCACATTCAACAGGGCTTTGTTTTGTTGGAGGAAAAACTCATTGCCGTGTTGATCAGCGAAGTCAAAACCATCGTGATTTCCCCAGCCTAATATAAATTGTTTTTCCTTGGAAAGAGTCCCCACAATTTCGTAACCGAGCTGACCTTTGTCAAAAGTCGTCCACTGACTTTTCCCACCAAAATCACCATTGATGAGGTAAATCACCACACCGTCAGGATTGCGTTCCAAAAATTTTTGTCGAATGACACTGGTGGAGCGGATGTAATCTTCCACGAAATCATATTGGGAGTGTTGGTCGGATGAGACAATCACTAAAGTCTTTACCGCTTGAGCTGGCACACCGAGCAAGATCATTAGTGCTGCAAGCAGCACTTGTTTGGTTATTCCATTCATGATCTGGCGGATTCTGGTCACAAGTTATCTCCAGTTTCAGCAAAGTACCGTTTAAACACTTTACGATGCAAGAATTAAATCATTTATGATAACAATAGTCAACTATTTTATCTTGCAGGACTTGTTTAAAATGTGATTATTAAAAGTGAATATAAACTAAATTTATTTAATTGATTGGCAGAGACTTCGTTCTGGTCGTTCCTCTAATTTTGTTGAATATTTCTTTTGCCTTTGTTAGGCTCGCTTCATGAAAAATTCTCTACGTTTTAGATTGATTTATGTTGCTTCGATTTTTGTTTTAATCACCTGTGCATCAATGACGAGCTTTGCAGCTTGCTACGTGGATTCTGCCACTAATTTAGCTCCCGGGGTTCAAGAAATTGGAAGAAAAGGCGGCTGTGCTGATTCGCTTGTCCAGCACGATCCTAATTCTGATTCGATTTATTATTATTCCCTTTTTAAAGAAGATCAAAAGCAATGCATTTTTTTTAGTGGACCTAATTATAGTTTAATTTGCCCTAAAAATTAACCATGACCGCGAGTTTGTAAGCGACAGGGGCCGAAAGCTGGTTCCCATTGTAATATTGTGCGAGGGGAGTGGACACGTCCGCGTAGATTCGAACGCGACCAAGTTCGACTTCAAATCCTGGCGAAATGAGTAGGCGTCGATAGCCAGAATTGAGACTGTCCCCATTTGCTCCCTCATCCGCTCCTCTAAATGCCGTAAGAAGTTCGACGATTGGCATAATCTTGCGATCCATTTGGCCTAAGTTAAATCCTGCGTAATAAACTCCGAACGCAGCGGTTAATTCATTACCTGGAATATAGTTGGGTAGAGTCAACACAGGTTGGTTAAAGTTCACGTTTACAAAGTAATTCCAGAGTTGATCTTGGGTTATTTTTCCTAAGTGATAAGCCCCTAGCATTAAATCGGTGCTCCCTGTGCCAATCTCGGTGTCTGGGTCGAAGTTAGGATAGGAATAATCGCCAGTGGGCAGTTTCAACCCAAAGGTTACTCCGGTTGACATGTTTTCAGAAAATCCCGTGTAAATCCCTTTAACGCGGATATCGCCCAAAGCAGCATGGGAAAACGATTGCGGGTTTCCATTGGTGTCCGTTGTATTGTAGAGCCTGCTCCAGTAGGGAATGTCTGCTTGAACACCCCATTCGCGGTTAAATAGATACTGCCCTCCAATTTTAAAAAAATGAGTTTTGATTTCCTTGTCATTATTGTTGGCTGCAGGCGCACTGCCTGTACCGCTATGATTGCTGTTTTGGTCAAGAAAGTTATACTCAAAAAAGACCATACCCCCTGCCGAAGTGGGTAACATTGCGTTGGTTCCGATATCGAAAATTCCGCATCCACACGCGCAAGCATCGCTTAACTTGGGCTTAAAAAATAAGACCGCGACTAATGCTAAGGTGCTTAAACGGAGAAAAATTTGTCTTTTATTTTTACGAGATGATTTAGTTTTATATTTCATGTTGACCTTACTATAGAGTCAACGGCTTGGCTCTGTCAAAAACAACGAAAAACGTGGTAGGATTCAATTCACACCGGTTCGTGTTTACGGTATGATTTGGGTAAATGAACAAGAAAAAAAAGTTAGCCCTTACTTTTCTGGCAGGATTTACATCGGTAACCTTAGGGCTTTTGTTGGATTTTGAGGTCATCGGTCCCGCGCATGCTCAATATCAATATGCCGTTTATATTGTTGGTCCGCTCGGTTTTATTTTGATGCCAATTGCGATCGAGTTTTTGCTTAAAATGAAGGCTCCTTGGGAGAATAAATCACCATGATGAAAAATCACCCCCATCTCGTTCGAATGATTTTTGCCGCGATCCTTGCGTTTGGACTGATGGCGTTGGATTCCTACTATGGCGGTAAAACCATTATTTTTGCACTTTTAAATAAGCCGATTTACTTAGTCATTGAGCATCTCTGTGGAAGCGCTTGTCATGGAATGCAGTATGTTCAAGCGGCGGTTACCGGATACTTTTCTGAAGCGATCGCCTGTTTTGTTTTTATTGAATGCACTCTAATCCTGAAGAAATTATTGCGCCGGTAAAGCATGTTTGTGCCATTGCTGTTTGCAGCTTTGTAGTGAATTTTGAAGAAATTGCTTCCAGAGTGAATCATTGTGATTCGGCGTCCCCGGCTGAGAAGTAAGTTCCCCCACGCATTTTCCGATCCAGAAATATTTTTTTTCCAGGGACTTTAGGGTTTGAATCGATGATGGCGCAGGAGCCTTCGATTCAGCTGTGCTGGTCACCGCGGGACTGTTCGCAATTGAATTGTTCGTTGCAGACGCGGGGAAGCTCGAGGGAGTGGGAACAGGTTCGGATGACGTTTCGCCGGAGTTTAAAAGATAGGGAGAGTTTGCCAATGCGCCATAGCTTGCATGGGCTTCGGTCAATTTTAAAATGGCGATTAAAGCTAAGATGAGGATCAATTGGATGCTTTTCATAGGACCACCTTCCTACCAGGTGATCCTGCTACTTCTATGCCAACCGCATGAGGTGATAACTTTATGTAAATAGGAACGATTTTTGATTTCTGGTCGGAATGACCTATGGGGTAGTCAAATCGAGACTGGTTCGAATTGTTCCTTCTGAACCTTTACCTGCGGAATGGCAAGGCTGATTCCGGATTGGGCTAAGGTTTCTAAACACTGGGAAATAACTTGATCACTCGTCCGATATCGCATGGCTATTTGTTCGATCGAGTAAAAAATCTTAACGATGAGATAGAATTCAGCTGCCTCGATGAGGAGCGCCCGCGGAGGGACTTCTTTACTCACACCCGGTGTTTGATCGGTTGCCTTAATGAGGAGGTCTTTCACTTTTTGAACATTGACGTCAAACGGAAGCCGAAAAGTGTGGCTTAAACGAAAAGTTTGCGCCGTCGGTGTAAAAAGAATCATCCTGCTTTGCGAGATGGTACGGTTTGGAATCATTACATATTCGTTCGAATAGGTTAAAAGGTAAGTCGAGCGCCATGAAATTTCTTGAATTTGTCCTAGCCATTTCTGTGAATCGGAATGTATTTCAACCCAGTCGCCAATTTTGAACGGCTGATCTAACTGGAGGGTCAGTCCAGAAAGTAAATTTCCAAGAGTGTCCTGGAGCGCGATCCCTAAAACCACAGAAAAAATGGCCGAAGTCGCCAAAAATGTGGCAAAATGTACCTCAAAAATAAATGAAGCAATGAGTCCGAATACCAAAAGTGAAAAAACAAAAGAAAATAAGTTGCCAATCAGTCTCGGGACACCTTGACCCAAATTATTCCAAAATAAATAAAGATAAACCAAAATCTGCGCAAGCTTAATGGTCGTAATGGCTCCTAAAAGTAGTCCCGCCAAAGCAAGGTAGTTTAAAATTAGAATGCTTGCGCCACTTTCATTTAATAACGCAAAAAACGAGGTCGCTGCAAGCAAAATAAAGGTCACTCTAAACCTGGTCTTCAGGTTTTTGTGACGTTTCTCTGAAATTTTTTTTAGAAACAGTGAATAAAATAAAAAAGCGCCAAACAGGGTGATCCACAAAAAAACAAAATGATTGAGCTCCAAAACTTGCGCTATTTTTGTGTAAAGATTGCTGTGATTCATTGTTTAGTGAGTATCTCGAACCTCACGAAAGGTGTCAATAAAACAACAGGAACGAAAGTCTAAGACTCAGGATCATTTTCAATGAAAATTGATTCAAAACTGGTTTACCATTAAGCGTATGGATCAAGAAAAAGCGCCGCGATTTGCATGGATCAAAAGTCATTTTAAGCTTTGGTGGATTGCTGTTCCGATTATTATTGTTTTTTCCTTATTTCAGCTGACCTCCGATCTTGGTGAACAAGGCCTGTTGGATTCTCCCTTTTTGAGAACCAATATTTACCCCCTCGCGCGCACCGTTAACGGACTCATGACGAACATTAAGTTTAAGATTCGTGGTGAAGAGAGCCATAAACAAAAAATCGTCATTCTGGCAATCGATGAAGACTCTCTTTCTGCGATCGGGCGTTGGCCGTGGCATCGAGACGATCTTGCAACGACGCTTTATTATGCTCTAAAAATGGGCGCAAAACTAATTGCGCTCGATGTTGTTTTTGCCGAGAAAGAAGAACGCGTTCCCGAGGCACTCCTGCAAGAGTTGGAGAAGGCAAACTTAAGTGATGCACTTCGTTCACATTTGAAAGATTTGGATACCGATCAAAAACTCGAAGACCTGTTGCGCGCGTTTCAAGACCGAATCGTTCTCGGGTTCCCATTGACGGGCCTATGTTGGCCCCGCTATGACGGGAACACTCCCGGAGTTTGTCCCGTCGACGCCGTTGAAGCAACTCAAGAAATTGAAAGCGCACACTTAGATAAACTAGCACTTCCAGAGACCATTCCACTTCCACTTTCTCAAATCAAAAAGACACCGATGAATTACATTATAAATCCCTTGCCTAATCTTAAACGCTTCAACGATGCTGCCAAATATGCAGGTATCTTTTTTGCTTCGCCTGATCCGGATGGTTTTATCCGCCGTTATTCCCTCTTGAGTGTGCATCAAAGTAAAGTGTACCCCTCATTGGCTTTAGCGATGGCAAGGCTGATTAAAGGCAAAGAAATTCATATAGAATACACTCAAGATGCTCGGATTCAAAGAATAGGGTTTGGCCAAGATAGTACAGATTTAATCCCATCGACTCCTTTGGGTTATTTGGACTTAAACTTTAGGGCAGGGCACTCAAGTCCAAAAAGCGATGAACTGAACTTTACCACGTTATCCGTGGTGGATTTGTTTCGAGCTGCATCTGCAGACGAAGAGCCCGATCCTGCGCAAAAGGCAGAGAAGCTAAAAATCAAAGAGCGAGTTCAGGACGTACTTAAGGACAGTTATGCGTTCCTGGGCGCGACCGCTTTAGGCATTTTTGATATGCGAGCCTTTCCGCTAGAGTCAAATGCTCCTGGAGTAGAGGGGCATGCAGTTGCCCTGGATAATATGCTTTCGGGAGATGCATTGCGTTCGGCAAGTAGCATTCAGTTGGGCTGGCTACCGCTTGCGCTCCTTTGGGTTTTGGGCCTAACATTTGCGATCATCTTTTCTGAAATGGATGCAATTGCAAATATTGGCCTTTTCGTTGGCTTTATCATTCTATCTGCAGTAGTCGATATCCAATTTCTCTTCAAAAATCATATTAATTTCCCGACCGCTTTTTTACTGATTGAAGTATCCACTATTTTTGTGGTCATCGTAGCCATTCGTTTTATTTTGGAAGAGCGAAAAAAGAAATTTATTCGACAAGCGTTTTCGCACTACCTTGCACCACAAGTAGTAGAATTCGTTTTAAAGGATCCGTCCAAACTGACGATTGGCGGCGAACGGCGCGAGCTTTCAGTTCTCTTTACGGATATCCGCGGATTCACAACCCTCTCAGAAACAATGGAACCAAAAGAACTTTCCAATTTTTTGAATGAGTATCTTACGGCAATGACCGATATCATTTTTGAGTTTGGCGGCACTTTGGATAAATATATCGGGGACGCCGTCATGGCCTTTTGGGGTGCGCCAATTTTTAGAGAAGACCACGCGTTTCAGGCTGCGCAAGCCGCAATCAAGATGCAGAAAAAAATGCTTCAATTACAAGGGGGGTTTAAACAGAAATACGGCGCAAATCTTTCGATGGGTGTGGGATTAAATTCGGGTGTGGTCAGTGTAGGGAACATGGGATCGAGTAAAATTTTTGATTATACCGTTATCGGAGATCAGGTGAATTTAGCGTCTCGTTTAGAAGGTTTAAATCGAATCTATGGAACGGGTGTTCTGTGTGCAGAGCAAACGCTTTTGGCAATGCCGGAGTCCATGAGGTCCCAACTCGATTACCGACGCCTAGATTCTGTAAAGGTTAAAGGGAAAACGCAAGCGATCGAACTGATCGAACTTTGCTTACATCCGGTAGATGCGGCGGCTCAAGACTTTTTTGAAAAGGGACGCGCGGAGTTTAAAAAGCGCGCCTTTGATCTTGCGATCGATTTATTTCAGAAGTCGTCGGCGCGCTATTTTGAGGTTCATCAGGAGCAAGATGGAGTATGCGAATATTTTATTGAACGTTGTAAAAAATATCAAAAAACCCCGCCGAGTGATACCTGGGATGGGTCGAACGAGCTAACGGAAAAATAAGTCTAAGGTAGGGCGGCTAGCTCTTCCACGGATTTTACTTGGAATGGAGGGCTATTGAGCAGTTCTTGCTCAAGGGTAGTGCTGCGTTCAGGCGCATAGTGGTGCCCGACCAAAAGGACGGTTTCCCTTGGGAATTGTTTAATTTTTTGAATCGAATCAAACATGTCCTTATTGCTTCCATCTTCGAAGTCGGTTCGACCGCAGTCCCGAATGAATATAGTGTCCCCGGTAAAAAGATAAGGGGGATGGCGACGAGTTGAACTTTCAAAAAAATAGCAAAACTCGCCCGCGCTGTGCCCAGGGGTGTGTATTGCTTTTAGTGAATGTGATCCTATTCGAATCACCTGTTCATTTTTCAATAAATGAACATGGTCCAGTTTTTTAATGGCCCCCGGAAGGCGGTGTTGGTCATCCTTTCCCACGTAGATGGGTAACTGAGGGTAAGTTTCCAAGAGCGGGCCTACTCCCGCAATGTGATCATGGTGAGTATGGGTTAACAAGATTGCCCCAAGTTGAAACTGAAACCGATTCAAAGTTTCTAAAGGGAGCGTAAGGTCTTTTTGTGGATCAATGATTGCCGCTTGGCGCGTATCCCAATCCAAAACAAGGTAGACAAAATTTCTAAATGTTCCAATTTCAAATTGGACAACGGGCACTCCTACGACTACTCCTTCGTGTAATGGTTCCTTCATGCTGGGGAACTTTAGCGCAAAGTATGCAAAAATCATATATTAAAGTTATTTAATTGACGAAATCGAGGCGTTCATGATACCGATCCCTGCCTATGCGGTTAGAAAAAAGTTTTCTTACAGGGTGCTATTTTTTAATACAGTGCTATTCAGGTCTAGTGTTTGCGGGGGAAGTCGGTTCCGACACCCTTTGGAATGCCCTTGAATCGGCCCAGGTAAACGAAGTAGGCGAAATTCTAAAGTCGGGAGTGGGCGTCGAATCGTTGAATTTATACCAAACGGAAACACCCTTAACTTACGCGGCCAAAAACAGCTCAAGTGAGATGCTCAAGGTACTTCTTGATGCGGGCGCAGATCCAAATGCCCCTCAACCGATTACACTGTTCACCCCACTCATGGTCGCTGCAAGACACAATCGACTTTCCAATACGAGGGTTTTGTTAGATTACAAGGCTGATCCCGAAAAGTGCGATTCCTTTAATCGAAAT
>CAIMNF010000500.1 GCA_903842755.1 Oligoflexia bacterium | reverse complement strand
GGGCTTCTACCACAACCATTTCTTCGGGAACGGCTAACTCTAAAACCTGCTGGCTAAATTTAATGATTTTAACTTTCGCTCCACCGGTCGCTTCAAAAAATTTTAGGTAGCAATACCGATGCAAGGCTAAATCAGGGGCTTCTTTATCTAAATTTAAAAAAAGATGCCCCAGCTCAAAATCCATCTTTAACACCTGGGCTTGGTGAATAACTAAATCTTCGTTCGCGGAATACCACAACGTAATCGACGTTCCCGGAGTGATCTTTCCCAAGAGGCCTTGAATTTCGGAGACACTTCTCGATAAGCGTAGTTTTTTCTGACTCATGGTGACCTAAGCTCTTTTGCCAAGCGTATTCGCTGGGCCGATAGCCTTAGGATAATCAGGGCTTGTAGTTTCGTCTATCTTTTAAAAGCGCTTTTCACGGGTTGTGGTCGCGGAATGGAAAACCCACCCGTCGATGCCCCTTTGAGAGCCTTGCCATTCTTTTCAATGAACCCTTTGGTAGGGGACGGCTTTGGCGAGGCGAATCCAACTCCAGGGCGTGTTTTTTTCAAGGGAGCGGCTTCCGTATGTAAGTTTGGTTCCGTCCGTTGCTTCTTTTCAATAAGGTTTTCAATTTGCTTCTTGGCAAGCTCGGGCTGGGTTAAGAGGGCTTCGACCGAGGACTTTTCAATTCGCTTCCAGCCGCCGGCAGGTACTTTTTCCACCGATAAATGCCCAATGCCCACACGAATCACGCGCTCTGGTAGGAATCCTTTGTTCTCAAAAAACTTCCGCACATCTAACGTTCCCATCCCTTCAAACGAAAGTTCGATCAGCGCATTTCGCTGATAAGTATTCACCACGCGTACATGGAACGGGTGCATCGACCGACTTTCAATCCGACCGCCCCGGCTTAAGCGCGCAAGGTCGTCCTGCGTAGGGTGGCGGTCCACTTTTACTTGGTACCGTCGAACAATGTCTGGCGACTTTAGAATGCGTTGAGCTAAATCACCATCATTGGTCAGTAAAATTGCACCTTCACCCGTAAAGTCCATTCGGCCTACCGTAAAAACGCGCTCTTTGATGCGCTTTCCAATTAAATCTTTTAAGGAGGGGCGTCCCTCAGGATCCTCGTTCACCATCGCAATGACATTTTTAGGTTTATGTAGAAGGTAATACACTTTTACCGGCGACGAGTGGAGCAATTTGCCTTTTACTTTAATGGCGTCTTTGCCCATCAGCGCTTTATCGCCGAGTTTTGCAATTTTTCCATTTAGGGTGACGAGTCCGTCTCGAATCAGGTCTTCAGCGTCTCGGCGAGAGGCTACGCCTGCCAGGGCTATAATTTTTTGTAAACGTTCGGGGGTATTCATTTTGACTCCGCTCTGCCATCACGGCATGACTTGGGTTGAATGGTGACTCTATCATCAACTGAGTGCTTGTGTCAACGATTCGGTTCTGACCTCTCTCAGTTCTTTCTCAACTAAATCTATTTATTCTTGCCTACCTCACTCGTACTGCGATACTTAATTAGAGAAGGTGGGGGCCAAGTCAATTGAGTAAAAAATGGATTAGGTTATTTTCTTCGAAATCATCGTGTTTAAACATTCTTCCGATAGTTGTAGGAGCACTAGGATCGGGCGGGCTCCCGCTGTTCGGGCTCGTTCCGTTGAGTAATGCGGAGTCACTTTCTCAAAAAGATGCGAAGTTAGAATACGTAGGAATCGGTAAGCCAAGTTTTCTAAAAGTTCATGGCGAATCGAAAAACGGCGTGGCCCAGCTCACCACAACTCCACTGGATGCAGCTGGAAATCAAACGGTCAAAGGAACGGTAACCGTAGCACTGGCAACATTTAGTTCGGGAATAGCGTTAAGAGATAAGCACACTCAAGAAAAAATTTTCGAATCTGCGCAGTTCCCCAATGCGCTTCTGACGTTAGATGAACTCAAATTCTTGCAGTCTAAAAAAGGGACGATCGATTTTTCGGGTACCCTTAACTTTCACGGTGTAACGAAGCCGGTAAAAGGTACCGTAGAGATTACCTCTCAAATCGGAAAGTTAGAGTACGACGCAAAATTTTCTATCCAGCTGACTGATTTTGGAATCAAGCCGCCCGAGTACATGGGCATGACCATCCAAAATAACGTCGAAATTGAAGCAAAAGGAAAGGCTGTAGCGTCAAATTGAAATGAGAACATTCATCGCTTTAGGGATTGCGATTTACAGTTTTATTCCTCATGCCGCTCACGCCTTCCCCGAAATGATTCGGCACGGCTATGTAAACTGTACGACTTGCCATATTAGTCCGAATGGCGGCGGAGTATTGAACGATTATGGACGGGGGCTCTCCAAAGAATTGCTAGCAACATGGAAAAGCGAGGACGAGTCCTCCACCGAGCATCTTGCCGCCTACGGCGCTTTGGAACACACTTCTGTTCAAAAATGGCTTAAATTAGGTGGCGACGTGCGTTCGCTTTATTTGTATCAAAACAATCCATATTTCACCGAAGGCCAGACCATGGTCATGCAAGGCAACGTTGAGGCCGCGGTCGTTTTGAGTCCGGTCACGGTAGCAGGGACCCTGGATTATCAAAATAATTCGAACCTCACGTCTTTAAGTAAATTCTCTAGTAGTAGTCACTATGCCTTGTATAACGTAACGGACGAATTTTCGGTGCGCGTGGGAAAGTTTATTCCGGCTTATGGGATTAATACCGCAGATCATGTTTCGCTGACGCGGACCGGGATTCATGAAGGGCAATTTTTTGAAAGTTATAATGCAGAACTTTCGTATTTGACAGACCGATACAGTGTTTTTGTGACTGGAATAGTGGATCGCCCCGCAACCTTTGGATTAGAGTCCGAATCCGGAGCCGCCGTCCAAGGGTCGTATAGTTTCTCGGAAACAAATAAAATAGGCTTGAATGTGCTCTTGGGAAATTCGGATCATCAATCTAGAGTGTTGGCGGGTGGATTTGGTTTAATTGGAATTACCCAGCGACTGATGTTCATGACCGAATTTGATGTGCAGCAGGTGAGTCCTAGTGCAATGCCTCGGTATTCCGGATTTTTAAGTACCCAAAAAGCGTCCTATGAGCTTTGGGATGGCATTTGGGGATTTGCGGTTCAGGAATATGGAATAACTCAGTTTGCAGTACCTTTAACGCAAAGTCAGGTTTATGGAATCGGCTTTCAATTCTTTCCACGAACGCATTTTGAACTTAATGTTTCTTGGGAAAAAATTCTTTCACCGGTCTTTGCCTCCCAATATTACGATTATGCATGGCTGGTAGGGCACTTTTATTTGTAGTGATTTTTTTGGAATTGAGGTAGCGTGCGCGCAAGATGAAGCAATTATTTATTCTCGCTCCTATTCTTGTTCTTGGATTTGTTCATTGTGGTTTTAAATCCCTTAAAAGTAATTCTTCGCCGAATGGTGGCGCCGTTCCCGTAAATGCGGCAGAAATCCTTGCGCGCCCGGCGAATTTCGCTGACGTGAATCAGTATGTCTTTGGCGCCAGTTGCCAACACTGCCATAGTTCCGCTGTTGCTGCTGGCGGAATTGTTTTGGAATCTTACGCCTCGATTCGGCAAAATTTAACCGTAGTTCTAGGTGCGATTGAATCAGGAGCAATGCCTCCGAGTGGATTAAACTCATTCCAATCACAGCTTTTTAGCAAATGGATTAATCAGGGGGCACCGGAAATGCCGATGTCGGGCCCAAGTGCTAGTCCTAGCCCAAGTCCTTCCGGTGGAATCGTCTACCTTCCCACTTACACCAGCATTCATGATCATATTTTTCATGACTCTTGTTTAGGATGCCATAGAGTAGGTGGTAAGGCACAAGATGTTCCGTTGGAACCTTATGGAGCTTTAATTGCACAAAGTTCGGTCGTTAGTCCAAAAAATGCCGATGGCAGTACGTTGTATACGGCAGTTCGAGATGGAAAAATGCCGACGCGGTCCTCGCATTTGCCTCATTTAACCGTGGAGCAAGTAAATGCAATTCAACAGTGGATTAACGAAGGCGCACAGAATAATTAACTCTGCCTCGGCAATGGTTAGCCGGATGCGCGAGTGATTTTGATGACGTACAGACCCCAGTCGCTCGGATTATATGTTTTTAGTGGGCTGCTGACCTTGACTTCAAATTCAGGAAATTTTTTAATCTCGTTTAAGAAAATGTTCATTTGTTCCGCGACGGGTGATTTAAAGTTTAGGGTCATTCGAAAATTGTTTTCTTTGTTTGTTAATGCACTTTTTAGTGTTTGATGAACAAAATGGCGGTAGAGTTCTTGCCAAGAGACCGTATTTTTCATTGGGATAGGGTCATCCCAATAGGCTTGAATCATTTCCCACGGGCGCATTTGTGTGACATTTGCATACAACGTGCGATCTTTCACAAGTCCCCGTACTCTTGCGATTTCCACATGTTCCTGATTTGCAAAAAAAATCAGGTTCTCCGAAGCTGCAGTCTTGGTACGACTGTCCACCGGCCGGTAGAAGCCAATGACGGCGCCCTTAGGCTGAGTTCTGGGATCAACTTCCGAATAAATTTTTACTGGAGGGCGTAGGCTTTCCGTGTAGATCCGATAGAGTTTAGGGATTTTGACCTGATCTTCAATTTTGGCGAATAATCCGCGATGGGTAGCCGAAATAAACTCTTCATCATTGAGATCTTTCAGCCCTGTTGTGCGTGTTTTAAGCCATTCGGTGATGCCTAATGATTTGTTCGAAGGCGTAAAGATGCGCGTCCGATGCCAATCGTCGTAGTAACCTAAAGTGCCATTTAGTTTCAGCGCATCAAAAATTGCATTCAAATGCAAATTTACATCAAGGGCGTAAGAAAGTCCGCCCAGATGAGAAACTAAAACATCAACAGAGTGATAAAGTCCGAGCGCTTTTAGGTCGAGATCTTCCAATCGAGATTCCAAATATTTGAAATGATCGGGATAGGCACTCAGATAGTAATCCAGCAATCGCGTTCCAGAATCTATTGTTTGGCTATAATCGTCTTTCGTGGGCTTGGCGATGCCGACGGCAAATTGTCGAATCAGTTTAATTGGCTCGCCCGCCTCGTAGGCTTTGATGCTTTCAATCATCGGCAAAGCCAAGCCTGCGCCGTCATCCAGTGCAATCGCTGAAGCAGGTAATTTTTCGATGAGCGACTTATAAGTGATGCGCTGAGCGGAGTCGTACTCGCCCAAGTCATTGTAGAACTGAGCACGATTAATGCGGTTCACTTTATAAAGGTTTTGCTTGTGGTAATCGTTTAAAATTTTTTCGCACTCGTCGTCCGTAGTTTTTCCCCAGGCGAAAGCGAACGGAGTAGAAAAGAACAGAAGTCCTGCAATGAATCGTGGAAGGAAGTGGGGGGTTCTAAAGTTCACAAGAGTATGGTTTTACTCTATTTGACTTTTGCGTTCAAGTATTTACTGGTCTGTTTTACCCAATTTTTTACGCTATTTTTAAACACCAATGGGATAAGAGGAATTCACTAAATAGATTCGATTTAATTTATATCGATTTCTTAAAAATTTGATGCCAGCTTCGATCCAGTGCCTCGCGATCCTCCGGGTGGGCAATCAAAATAAGCTGTTGCGCCCGTTCCTTTAAAGTCTTTCCGTGGAGATTGGTGACTCCGTATTCGGTGACCACATAATGAGCGTGGGCACGTGTGGTGACCACACCAGCTCCCACTTTTAACGCAGGTACAATTTTGGACTCCCCTTTGTGCGTCCTACTAATGAGGGCAATGATGGGTTTTCCTCCCTTGGAAAGTGCAGCACCACGCATAAAGTCCATTTGGCCGCCCACCCCAGAAAAAATTTTACTTCCGATCGAATCCGCGCAAATTTGCCCAGTCAAATCAATCTCGAGTGCCGAGTTGATGGCCGCAACTTTTGGATTTCGCGCAATCGTAATGGGATTATTCACGTAATCCATTTGAAGCTGAATCACGCTCGGGTTGTCATGGATAAACTCATATAGGCGACGCGATCCGGACACGAACCCAGAAACCGTTTTTCCACGATGGACTGCCTTGAAAGAGTTGTCCACGGCTCCACAAAGAATCAGCTCTAAAGCACCGTCACTCCACATCTCGGAATGGATGCCCAGGTTTCGATGCCCCTTTAGATTGTACAAAACAGCATCCGGTATCGCGCCGATACCCATTTGAAGTGTGGCTTTATCTTCGATCAGTTCGGCGGTAAATTGGCCAATTTTTTTTTCTATTTCGGTGAGCGGTGAGGCGAGGACTTCCGGAATGGGCTCATTCACTTCAATGGCAAAATCAATTTGGCTCGTGTGCACAAAGCCGTCCCCATGGACCCTGGGCATCTGCGGATTGATTTGCGCAATCACTACTTCTGCGGTGTCCACCGCAGCTTTTACGATATCCACACTTGTTCCTAAAGAGCAAAATCCGTGGGCATCGGGCGGAGAAACATGAATCAGCGCGATCGAAAGTTTAACTTGGCCGCTCCGAAAAAGTTCGGGGATTTCAGACAAAAAACAGGGCAAATAGTCGACACGATCGTAATCCAGCTGTTTTCGCACGTTCGAACCGACGAAAAGATTCGAGACTTTAAAAATGCCATCGTACTTTGAATCCGCATAGGGTGCGTTTCCAAGAGTATGAAGGTGGATGAGTTCAACGTTTTTCAAACGCGGTGCCTGCTCCATGAGTCCTTCGATGAGCTTGAATGGCGTAGCGGTTGCTCCATGGACAAAAATGCGTTGATTGGATTGAAAGGCCTGGGTGTACTGAGTAGTGATTTTCATTTTGCGAATCATTATAACGTAGACCATCAAAAATAACACGAATTAAACCATGGAAAATTGGCATGAGAAAAAAAGTCCCGCTTCATTTTTTAGAGTCCAATGTTGAAGTTGAAGAAGACGAACCTCAATGTTTTTGAGTTAATTTGTCTCATCGTTGCGCCGGAACTAAAGGAGGTTTTACCCTTTGGAGCAATAATAAAATTTATAAAAATTGACGAGGGGTCGCATTTGGCGATACGAGAAGAGGATGAAAACACAAAGAACATTAAAGCAGTACGTTAGTCTTTTTTTAATTGCAGTTTCTAGTTTTGGAGCGAGTGGTGCTTTCGCAGAAGTGAATGGTCAAATTCCGGTGCCCGTAAAGCATATCTACGTCCCTAAGGGGTTCGATGACAATGACGCAACCGAAGTCGTCGTCACCGGCGAGTTACCGAGTCTTTGTTATTACAGTCCGCAAGCAGTCGTGCGGAAAGAAGGCACGAAAGTGTTTGTTTCGGTATTGGCTTACGTGAGTAAAGCAACCGAGTGCGAGATGATGATTGTTCCTTTTATGCTGACGGTACACCTCGGTGTTTTATCAGTCGGGCAGTATAGCATTGAAGTGAACCCAGGGACGACGACACAAAAAAATGCCACTTTAAATATCGCACCCGCACTGAGCGATCAGGTAGATGATCATATATATGCGAATGTTGAAACCGTGACTCGAGTTCAAGGCTCCCGCACCGTTCAACTTCATGGATATAATCCGAGCGATTGTTATGTTTTGGATCGAGCACAGATTCTTTCTAATGGTTCAGATACGTATGCGGTGCTGCCCATTATGAAAAAGGTGCATTCCGCATGTCCAATGAAAATGGTTCCATTCGTATATTCGGTACAGATTCCTACAGGATTAGCCGAGGACGAATTGTTAGTCCATGTTCGAGGAATGAAGGGAACAGCAGTGAATTATTTGTTTTTACAAGAAAGCGAGAAGGAGTAAACGATGAAAAATTTTAATTGGATTCATTCAGGAATGTCCGAAGGACTTATGCGTGTGGGAACAGTTGGTCTACTGGCGCTCACCCTCGGTTTACCGTCCGGATTTGCGAGCCCTTTTTTTTCTAGTCCTCTCGTCAATGATGAACTGACACGGGTTTTAAAGCCGGAGATGGTTTTTACTCCAAAAGGCTTTAATCAAAATAATAATGCTCAGATCGTTATTTCTGGAAGTTTTTCAAGTTTTTGCTACAAAGTCGCGCCGCCTAAAATTCAGGTGGATCAGGCGTCTTTCAAAATTTATATTGAAAACGACGCTTATGTAACCCCCAACTGTGCAGATGCTCTTTTGTTTATTCCGTACACGAATGTAGTCAATGTGGGCTCGTTACCGGTCGGAAATTATGAAGTCCTCACGGAAGACGAAAAGGGTGTTTATTCAAAACAAGCAGAATTGCCAATTGCAAAAGCGATTTTTAATGCCGAAGGGCAAGATGATTTTTTGTATGCACCGGTCACCGATGCG
>CAIMNF010000499.1 GCA_903842755.1 Oligoflexia bacterium | reverse complement strand
AGCGCGAGCGAAATAATCTCGACAAAATTCGCCCGTTGAAAGTCTACGCGGTTTTAGGCCTCCTGTTTGATCCCTTGTTTACGATTCGGTTTCTTGCTCTTTCGGTTTTTTATTTTTTCAAATCCCGAATCCAGTCGCGGTCCAAACTTTATGGAATCAAGAACACGTTTGGATTATTAAAGCACGAACGGAGTTATTTTTTAGATCTAGACCGAGAAGCTAAACAAGTTTTAGATGCGGATCCGCAGCTGCACACGGTAGTGTTTGGGCATACCCATTTGCCCATGCATCGGGTGTACGAGCATGGCCGGCAGTATTTAAATACGGGTACCTGGACTCGGATGATTTATTTGGATTGGCGCTTTATTGGCGAGCCATTTCGAAAGACATTCGCATTAATCCGCATTAAAGACGGCGTCATTCAAGCGGAACTCAATCAATGGAGTGGACTCAAAGCGCCTTACCAAACCTATTTAGGATAAAAGCGTCTGTTTTGATTGCGCAAAATTAAACTACGACTTAATAATCAAGAGATGAGCATGAAAGAATATGATGAGGGCCGAATCTGGTTTACGCAAAAAGGAAAAATCGTCACTGTGGGGATCACCGAGCGCGCCTTGCAAGAGCTTGGGAGTGTGCAAAGCATTTCACTTCCAACCGAAGGCGAAGACTGTATGCAAGATGATGTGGTGGCGGAATTGGAAGGCGATCAAAGTAGCTTCGAGATGATTTCCCCACTCGAAGGAATGATTGTTTCGGTCAATGATGAACTCAGTGAAAACCCCGATGTCGTACAAAATGACCCCTTGGACGAGGGTTGGATTTTTAAAATGAAGTTAGGAAAAACCGAAGACGAAGAAGAAGACGAGCAAGAAGAATAGCCGTTTTTGGATTTTATTTACCGAGGGAGCTTTTTTTAAAACCGTTTGGGAAAAGTTTTCCCAGTGTGGAGTGAATGAGCTCTCCTTGCGGATTAACGAGACTGATCGCGCATTTTTCGTCACTAAATTCTTGAAGAACCTGTCTACAAAATCCACACGGTTCCCACGGGGGGGACGCATCGGTGGCGACACAAAGTTCTGAAATTTGGAGGGACGGCCCGATTTCGCTCACTGCCTTAAAAATAGCAACGCGTTCGGCGCAGACTGAGCCCCCGTAGGAAGCGTTTTCGACATTACAGCCCGTAAAAATCTCTCCTGTTTTTGTTCTAAGTGCTGCCCCTACTTTGCATTGGCTGTAAGGGGAGTAAGATTGATTTCTTGCCTTCAGAGCTAACTGAGCTAATGGTCCAATTTGCGGATTCATCCCTAAAAGTGCTCCTTGTTATTTTACGTTTGCTTCTACGATTAATTTCGGCGCCATTTTTTTTGAGGTATTGATTCGAATCAAGGTTCGGAGTTTTTCTTCGATTTCCCCAAAAGGAGTATCTGTTTTTCCAAAAATAGTGACTAGGGTGTCGTCCGCTTTAACCATCGAACCCAGTTTTTTATGAAAGAAAAACCCGACGCGATGATCAATCGGTTCACCAACTTTTTTCCGTCCACCACCCAATTGAATCAACAGGCGTCCTAGCCCTTCGGTGTGCATTTCAGTGACGTAGCCCTTTTTTCGGCATTTAATTTCGACGACTTTTTCGGCTTTCATGTAGTTCCACGGCTCGCTGAGTTCGTGGACGTCCGCTCCCTGAGCAGCCATCATTTCGATAAACTTTTTCCACGCACTTCCGTCTTGAAGTTTCAGCGTTGCTAATTTCCGACCCTCTGCATTGTTCTTTACGATCTTACCGAGTTCAAGCATTTGAGCGCACAAATGAATCGTGAGTTCTTTTAAGTCAACGGAAGGTAAATGGTAAGGGTTAAGATTCTCATTTTTAAGAATTTCAATGCACTCATAAACTTCGAGCGCGTTTCCGACTGCGTAGCCCAGCGGTTGGTCCATGTTGCTCAACGTCGCCCTAAGGTCAAGGCCCACTTTTTTTCCAACCGACCGCAAGCTCTTTGCTAGTTTCACGGCATCGGTTTTGCTCTTCATAAAAGCGCCGTTTCCAAGCTTAATGTCCATGACCAGTCCTTGAGCACCTTCGGCGATTTTCTTAGAAAGGATCGACGAGGTGATTAGGGAAATGTTCTCCACGGTTGCCGTCACATCTCGAAGCGCATAAAGCTTCCGATCTGCGGGTGCAATGGCTTCACTTTGGGAGATAATCGCGCAGCCTACTTGGTCCAGAATTTTCACGAATTCGGGCGCGCTCAATACCGGTCGGTAGCCTCGAACCGATTCGAGCTTATCAATGGTTCCACCGGT
>CAIMNF010000498.1 GCA_903842755.1 Oligoflexia bacterium | reverse complement strand
TTTTTTGCCATTCGGAGCCGTCGGCGTTCCGCTTTTATTAAAGCGCGATGCTGGTGGTTTTTCATGCGCGAACGCTTTAGGCCCTTAAAAAATTCGACCACGTAGTCCTTAGCGGACCAAAGGCTAAAGGCCAACGAAATATACAGCAGGACTAGGCCGATTTCATTAAATGGAATTCCCGCGCGTGTTCCAAACATCAACATTGGAATGGCCACCATTTGAATCGCCGTTTTCCATTTCCCGCCGGACGAGGCGGCCATGACGATTCCTTCGGCGCTCGCCAACGCGCGTAGTCCCGTAATGGTCAGTTCACGGCAAACTAAAAGCATGACCACGATGGGATAGATCCGGCCTAAGTCCTGCAGCATGATTAAGGAGCAGATGACCAAAAATTTATCAGCCAGGGGGTCCATGAGTTTACCGTAAACGGTCTCGATGTTATATTTTCTGGCCAAATAGCCATCAAAATAGTCGGTAATGCTGGCTACGGAAAAGAGGAAGGTGCCCACCGCATCCCAAACGGGATCCTTCATCGCTAGGGCTGCAATGACTCCGGGGACGATTAAAATTCTAAGTAATGTCAACTGATTAGGTGTGTTGTTGAAACTTAAATCTGAAGGAGTGGGCCCGGGCAGTTCCGCCATGGTTTTAGTCTGCCTTAATTTGCTTTTTGAAGCAAATTCATCCAAAATGACTTTAGCCATGACAGAAAAAAGAAAACTTCCACGATTTCATATTAGTCCTTGCCAGTTTCACTCGAATAAAACTTATTCCGTGCCGGATATTTCAATGGGCGGACTTTCTATTCGAGTGGTGGATAAGGCTGATCTTCAAAATTTTTCGGTGGGGTCGGAACACAAAGGAACGTTGAAGGTAGAAGGAATTAGGACTGAATGCCGGTTCCGTGTGGTTTATTTGCGTGGAGCGTTAATTGGAGGGGAGTGGATCGCACCGGATACTCATTTTACCCAGCAGCTGACCGATCTTTTGAGTCCACGGCGCTTAGGACAGGCACTAAAAAATTATCCGGTTCCCGACCTACCAAACTTGCAGTGGTTTCATACTCCAGTCGGAGTTGATTTATTAGTGTATCGTGGCGAGAAGTCCGAATTGAACCGCTGGGTACTTTATTTTCATCAAACATTTTTACAATGGGAAGCCGATTCCGGCATTAAAACTGGACAATCGTTAGCGGAAGACGAAGAAGGTTACGCCCATGGCATTGTTCGGTTAGAGACGCGCCTCTTAGAATTCGATGATAAAGTAGATTGCACCTTACTCGTCTCTGCACGGGATTTCGTAGACCATGCGACGAGCGTGGAGGAATCGATCCGTACCTTAATGAAGCACCAAATCGAGGGCGCGATCCCGGCGTAAGCCAAGGAGGATTCATGAATAGAAATTATGCCTTAGAATTTGTTCGGGTCACAGAAGCTGCAGCCCTTGCAAGCGCCCGTTTTATGGGACGCGGGGATGAGAAAGCCGCAGATCAAGCCGCAGTCGATTCGATGCGAAAAGCCCTCAACTCTATTTCCTTTGATGGAACAGTGGTCATCGGAGAAGGTGAGCGGGACGAAGCGCCGATGCTTTATATCGGTGAAAAGGTAGGCAAGGGCGGGTCAGATCGCCTTGATTTGGCGCTCGATCCCTTAGAGGGCACGACGATTTGTGCAAAAGGGCTGAACAATGCGATTTCGGTCATCGCTATCGCAGAAGGCGGTAATTTTTTGCATGCACCGGATTGCTACATGGACAAAATTGCGGTGGGGCCAGAAGCAAAGGGCGCCGTCAGCTTGACTCAAACTCCCACACAAAATTTAAAAGAAATCGCCAAGGCCAAGAAGTGTTCGATCAGCGAATTGACCGTGATCATTTTGGATCGTCCTCGGCACGCCGAACTGATCAAAGAAGTGCGTATGGCCGGGGCCCGGATTTGGCTCATTGGGGATGGAGATGTTTCCGCAGCAATAGCAACCACACAACCCAGCAGTGGTGTGGACGTTTTATTTGGAACGGGTGGAGCTCCCGAGGGAGTAATATCCGCAGCGGCACTTCGCTGTACGGGCGGAGATTTTCAAGGCCGTTTAATTTTAAAAGACGACGATCAAATCCAGCGAGCAAAGCGAATGGGCATCACCGATGGCAATAAAATTTATAGCATCGATGAACTGGCAAAAGGCAATGTGATGTTTAGCGCGACCGGCGTGACTCAAGGAACGTATTTGAATGGCGTCCGCTTTTTCAAGGGTGGCGCGATGACTTATTCCGTGGTGATGCGCTCGTCCACCGGTACGATTCGATATTTGCAATCGGAACACCACTTTGACGATAAACACCCCTACGAATAGGAGTCCAATGGCACACGCAGAAATTGAAAAAGTACTCGATGTTTCAAAAGAAAAACTTTACCAAGTCATTACGGACTATCCAAAGTATGTGGATTTTGTAGAAGGAATGAAGAAAGTTTCGACCCGAAAAAATTCCGATGGCACGGTGACGTGCGACTATGATTTGAACACGATGGGAAAAGAAATTCGCTATTCCATTTTGTTGAAAGAAAATGAGTCCGAGGGTTCGATTGAATGGTCCTTGATTGAGAGTAATTTTTTTAAGAAAAACAATGGCGGCTGGAAGCTGGAAGCCGTCGGCAAGAACCAGGTCAAGGTGAAGTATTGGCTTGATGTTGAGTTTGGAATTTCAGTCCCGAGCTTTATTTTAGGCGGCTTGGTTAAAAAATCGCTGCCGGGAATGATGGACAGCTTTTACGAAAGAGCAAAAAAAGTATGACCAAGGAAGCCTCTGACTCTGCAAAAAGGAGCAGTTCTGAATCGAAATCAAGTAAAGATGAATCTGGCTTTGGAGCGTTTGGCGCATTTAGTGCCTTAGGTTCTGGACCAGGAAAAGCGATGGATTTTGCAAAGAAACTGTTGACGGTAGGCATGGGGACCGCCTTTTTAACCGAAGAAGCATTGCGTGCGTTAGTCACAGAGTTTAAAATTCCAAAAGAGTTGATCGGGGGCCTCCTCGAAAGCGCCACCACTGCACGCAAAGAATTTATTCAAAACTTTACTGCAGAAATGATTTCGAAGGTTTCGGAGCGGGTTGATCCTAAGGTTTTTATGAATGATTTGATTTCTGAGTTTTTGCGGAAAAATGAGGTATCGCTCGAAGTTAAGGTTAAAGTGAGAAAACTGCCCCCCGATGATGCTGATCAATAGCCAAAGGCCCAATCTAACCCATTAATATCTGGCCCAAATCTTGAATTATGCACGGTCAT
>CAIMNF010000497.1 GCA_903842755.1 Oligoflexia bacterium | reverse complement strand
GACCGTTTGACGCTCTGAGTTTGGGTTGGTTTTTTCTGGCGAATTACTATTACTATTCATCCTTTTCTCCCTGTTCGTAAAAATAAATACAAAAAAGTGGTATGTTGCATGATTCAGGTCAATCAACTAAAAATATAGGCAAACTGATAAGTATTTTGCTCCAAAAAAGGTCGCCTGAAAACACTCAACATAGCAGCGTCTATGCCGCGGGCTGAATTTTACCACATTAACTTAAAAAAACCAGTCAATAAAGACTCAAATTTCACAAAGATGTTTTTATTTGGGTCTTTATTATAAAAATAGATTGGTTTTGTTCCATAAAACCCAAAATAACCGATCCCCAGGTACCTTCCCGAAAACGGCTGTAAATTTGGTTCTGTCACAAAAAGTGGATTCCTAAATAATATTGAGCTGCGCCGCTAATCGGATACCATGTAATACCAAATCTGGTACGTGGTGATCGTAAAGTTGACTGTTTTCAAACAAAGAAGCAAAACCACCGGTCGCGAGTACTATCACCTCTTCTTCCGGAAATTTTTCTTTTTTCATACGTGTAACCAACTCGCGGCAGGCCCCCAAAGCACCATAAAACGTTCCAGATTGAATGCTTTCTACGGTAGACTGGCCTACAACATGTTCCATTTTAATGATATCTACCATGGGTAATTTAGCCGTATGACTGGACAAAGCTTCCACAAATAAGCGCATCCCAGGCAATATCGCACCCCCTAGATACGTTTTGGCTTTGTTGATAACACAAAACGTAGTAGCCGTTCCAAAATCAATCACAATCAAATTTTTAGCGGGATATAGCTGGGTAGCTGCCATAGCATTGGCAATTCTGTCGGCGCCCACGTCCCCGGGTTGTTTATATTTCACATTCAAACCGGTTTTAACCCCGGATTGAAGGAAAAAGGACTCAATACCCAGGTATTTAATGCAAGCAGCCCGTAATGAATATTCTAAAGAAGGGACTACAGAGCAAATTGCAACACTCTTGATGAGTTCGGGCTTGCAGCCATTTTCGCGAATGACCGCTTTTAAAAAAATACCCAATTCGTCTGAAGTACTGATTTTAGAGGTGTGTCGAAATCGCAACACCAAATCATGCTCTAGAAATAAACCGCCATAAATATGGGAATTTCCAACGTCTAGACAAAGTAACATGTCGTCACCGAAACAATGAATAAAAAAAGAGTAACCAGTCAAAATTTTTAAAAAAAACGCCTTAATTGACGCATTCTGAATAGTTAGTAATATAAAGTTGGTCGATAAGCCGGGTTCTGTCGTGGACAATCATTCATCTAGGACAAACGTCACCATTTGTCTCAAGCAACCTACCCAGATCCAACATGGGTCATGTCTGGCAATGCAAGATCGCCTGGATCTCTATTTGGTCTTGCTCCGAGTGGGGTTTGCCCTGCCACGCCTGTTACCAGACGCGCGGTGCGCTCTTACCGCACCATTTCACCCTTACCTTCTGTTCTGTACACCGATCTACTAGCGATAAATATACAGTACAATATGAAGGCGGTATATTTTCTGTGGCACTTTCCGTAAGCTTACACTT
>CAIMNF010000496.1 GCA_903842755.1 Oligoflexia bacterium | reverse complement strand
TTGGCCGGCAATTAATTTATTTTTTTCACTTTCATCATACGCACAATATTCTTTATACAATCAGGTTTGTTCGGACGGAATTATTAATGGATTGGCAAATATAGGCAAACAGACCTGTACTTCATCGCAGCCCCCGGCTACAATGCCTTCAGTATTTAGCAAGTTTGAGGCGGAAGACTTTTCGAGACAAGACGAAGATCCTAAAAAATATACAGATTTTAATGATTTTAAGGAACAGCTTACTCGTTTTTCAAACATAGATTCAAAAAGCAAAGATGCTGCATGCCGTTGGCTTTTCTGGAGCAATGGGGCAATGAGAAGACCGTATAATGGAACTCTTTGTGCGATCGCAAGAAATTCTAAATTTATAGACAAAATGGCAACTAAATATAAAGTGCCTGCCGAATATATCGCTTGTGCAATTGGGGGGGACTCTATGATTGTCAGCAATGATGATGATCACGTTGCAAATAATGTCACTCTGGATGCGAACAATAAACCAAAGGTGCTAAGTTCCGAGAACTATATTCTTGATTTAGTTCAGGCTAAAGCATTTGATAATAAGCACCCATCTTTTTCCTTCCAAGGAAAAACTCATGTAGAACAATTAATTGAAAAAATTGCTGTAATAGGACAAGAAGCAAAACAAAAATATCTTGGTGTCTATGGGACTTCAGATTTAAGCTTTGGCAAAGGTAAGGAACATGAGGCCGCTATTCTTGCAACCATTTACAACAATGGAATCGAGCAGTGCCATCCTTCTCCCACGCGTAATCCAACATTTAATTACTTTGGTTTAAGCTGCTATAGAATGATGGAAGTTTACAAACTTCACCTTCATGGAAGTAATCGAAGTGCTAGTGCGTGCAGCAAGTGATTTCATAAAAAACAATTTTAGACGCTATTTATGAACACAGCTCAATTTGATCCAATAAATTTTTTTGCTTCTCTAGGAAATATACTTAGCGGCTGCCATTTGATTTTTAAAATGTCCCGAGATTTCTTTTCAAGTATTTGAATGCAATCCCTTGAGTGGAAACTGTGAAATTCGTGTACCGAAATCCCAAGTTAAGTAAACGCTGCAAATACCATAAGTTTAACTAGTAAATTTTCCATTTTCCAATCTCCTTTAATGACGTTGTTTGAGTGTTATCAAAACCGGATGAACTATTCTCAATTGCTCAAGCGACATTGAGCGCACAATCTCCAAACATTCAGATCGTACATCTTGTGGAAGTGATGTCGCCCCCGATTCAAACATTAAATGATTTTGAATGGTGCTTCCATACACCGAAACCAGTTTTTCAAGATGGTGCGGGAGTATCCCTGTTCGCCCCTGCTCCAGATGTGCGACCAAACTCATGCTTAATCCCGTTTTTTCAGCAGCAGTTCTTAAGCTTAATTTGGCTTGTTCCCGCATAAAGCGAAGCGCTCGCGCGCCTTTCGTGATCTGTTTTTTATTGCTTCTTTTTGACATGTTCGTACCTTTCTTCGTTCACATCACTCGGGGCGCATGGTGATGTCTACAAATGTAGTGTCTAAATGTTTAGATCAAGGTTTGTATCTCTTTGAAACTTAACCTGGTGAACTGCCTACATGTGTAGACCTCTCTAAACGCGTAGACTTCGTATTTAAGAGTAAAACGTGCGGGGCAAGAACGGGGCAGAAGCGGGGCAAACCACAGTAACGTGCGGTCACGCTGGTTCATCCCAAAAATGATGATCGTTTGTAAGAATGGGTTTAATTGATTTTGATTTGTTTTTTGATTTCGACTGTTTGTAAAAAGCCCCCCGTTTCCGGGGGGCGCTCATTGAGTTAAATGGTGGAGCCGGCGAGAGTTGAACTCGCGTCCGAAAGTGATCCATCGCTCAATTCTACATGCTTAGTACTTAATTTAGATTGGACTGACGACGCCTAAGTACGGGCTGCGCTAGTCCTCCGTTGACTGTGTCTTAGTTTGGCAGGGTCAATGAGCCGGCCAAAAGCAGCCCACTAAATGACGATTTTT
>CAIMNF010000495.1 GCA_903842755.1 Oligoflexia bacterium | reverse complement strand
GGATTTAGGGCAAGAGCAGATTAGCAAAATGATGCTCGATGTTTATGAATCTAAGAATCCTGAAATTGTTTTGTTTGATGTCCGTAATTCTGCGGGTTAATTAACGAATAATTGGCAAAAAATTAGGTGCGAAATGATATTTGACGACAAAAAAACCTCAGTCCACTCTTTCTAATATGCCCAATCCTATAACAAACACAAACCCACATCATCAACTTCTGTTGAGCAGAAGTTTAGAGGCACTCAATTCGATCATCCTAGGGAAGAAAGAGGTCACGGAGCTGGCTCTGGCCACCATGGTCGCGCGCGGTTCGATCTTAATTGAAGACCGACCGGGTTTAGGAAAGACCACGTTAGCCAAGGCGCTCGCAAAAATAATGGCGCTTCCTTTCCAACGGGTTCAATGTACGAACGACTTGTTGCCCATGGATGTTTTAGGTCGGATGGATTTGGCGAACTCAGAAAAGCCCCGCTTTATTCCAGGGCCAATTTTTGGGTCCATCGTTCTTTTAGATGAGCTAAACCGAGCCCCAGCCAGGACCCAAAGCGCTTTTCTTCAGGCCATGGAAGAGGGTGAAATAAGTTTGGAGGGGCAAACGCTGCCCCTGCCTAAGCCCCAATTATTTATTGCAACTCAAAATCCATTTGATCAGGTGGGGACGAGTTTATTGCCAGAATCGGAGCTAGACCGTTTTACGATCATGGTTAGTTTAGGGGTTCCAGACGCAAGCACGGAAATAGAAATTCTTAAACGCGAGCCACAACGAGGGATTGCGGGCCTAGTGAGCTGTTTGGCTGCGGAGCAAGTCCTTGAATTGCAAAAAGAGTGTGAACAAGTCACCACCACGGATGCAATTTACGATCTCGTGGTGCGTCTCTTAAACTTTATTCGTTCTAAAGAGGCGTTTGTGTCTCCGCGCGCGGGACGAGATCTGATACGGATGGCCCAAGCTATTGCGCTGATTCGGGGACAAAGTTTTGTTTCGCCAGATGAGGTTAAAGCCGTCATGCTTCCGGTCATTCAACACCGAGTAAAAAATGCAAAAGCGATTCTTCAAAAGTTTTCTTTTCAATCCTAATCGGATTTATGGGCTGCCCACCCGCAGGGGTGTACTTCTTTTTTTAATTCTTGGCGGAGCTGTGTTTTTTTCCGTTCAGAATCAAGCAGAAATTGAACGGTACTTTTTTTTAGCAATGATTATTCTAACGCTCGTTCACCTCCTGGAGCTAAACCAGTCCTTTAAGGAATTACAACCCGATGACTTTCTGTTCCGCGTAGGGGGTGACCGAGTCTGGCTTCCGTTTTCCGTTGACCTCTTTAAAGCCTTGGATGAAAAAAATCCGCCGGCGATTTCGGTGAAGCGGGTCCCCTTATCTAAGCTTTTCTTTCTTTGGAGGGAGCTAGACTCCACGGAAGCAAAGTGCTTGATTATCGCATCCAAAAAACAGGTGCATTTGGATGATTCGCCTTCGTTGGAATTAAGCCATTTAGAGTTAATTATCGATCCACGCCTGATGTTTGAGCGCGATCAAAAAATTTTTAAGAAGACGGGAAGATCCTTTAAAAGGAAGTATTTGCCGGTGCAAGAGTTTGGCAATCGAAAGGCGGCGGATTCTCCGCGTGTTTCGGAACCATCGCGTCTAGGTTTAGTTCAGGGATTAGCGTTTTTAATCATGGGGGTTTTTGTTTTTTTTGTTAAAAATGAGCCTCCAAATTTCTTTTCGTGGACGTGCGCGATTGCTACGGTGGTGTTTTTTTGGGGTGCCCACCAGATGAGTTTTAAGGGAACCCAGTTGCGATCGCTTTTTGT
>CAIMNF010000494.1 GCA_903842755.1 Oligoflexia bacterium | reverse complement strand
GCCGTTATGAAAATAAGGGCCCGTCGTGGCTACGTTGCGCCAGCTTTGGACACGGAATAGGTGTTTATCGGCTTCATTTTTGGTGACTTCGTAGCGACCTAAATCCTGCGAGAAATGGTATTTCTGATCGTAGGTGGTTCCTTCGATTGTAGGGAATTTCATGTAAAAACCGGTGCCGATGGGCAGTGTTGGGCCGGCGTAGTTGGGGCCGCTATGGCAAGAGGTGCAGCCTACCGTATTGACCAAGTTCATTCCGCGGATGGCAGCGGGGGTAAGCGCTTTTTTATTTCCTTTAAGATATTGATCTACTGGGCTGTCCGGAGTGAGAAGTGTTCTTTCGAATGAGGCAATTGCTTTGGCCACATTATCGATCGTCACAGGATTTTGATCTTTCGGAAATGCTTTCTTAAATTGCGCGACATATTCACTAATCTTAGAAATCCGTTCGACGACAAGGTCATGATTGGTCATGCCCATTTCTACGGGATTAATGAGTGGGCCTTTGGCCTGGTCTTCTAAAGTCGCGGCGCGACCGTCCCAAAATTGAACACTATTAAAACCTGAATTCCAAACGGTCGGGGCATTTCTGCCGCCCTTTTGGCCTTTGATCCCGGAAGAAAACGCCTGGCCATCTGTTCCTGGGCCGTGATCTAAGACATTGTGGCAACTATTGCACGAGACGGTGGAGTCAAGCGAGAGGCGTTGATCAAAATAAAGTTGCTTTCCTAATTCAATTTTAACTTTAGATTGTGGGTTATCCGCAGGGGCGGGAATGACCTTGGGGAGTGGGTCAAATGCAAGTGCCGACGAGGCTAAGAAGCACGAGCTAAGAATGAGGCAGGGCAATAAATGAGTCATAAAGTTCTCCAGTAAAGAAAAGCTAAAGGATTGGGGGGTTAAATTCAATTCGAAAATAAACAATGATTCTAATTTAAGAATTCGGAAAACGGCAAATAAAGCGCGTCCCAACACCTACCGTACTTTCTACGGAGACCGTTCCGTTATGCCGTTGGAGAATATGTTTTACAATCGAAAGGCCCAGACCGGTACCGCCGGTTTCGCGCGAGCGGCCTTTATCAATTCGGTAAAAGCGCTCAAACAATCGATCTAAATGCGACGCGGGGATGCCATTGCCGTTATCAATGACCTCAAGAACCGTCCACTTTTGATTACCGCCTTTTGATCCACTGACTTCGGAGTTCCATTTTACGGTGATGATCGAGTGAGCGGGGCAATATTTAATTGCGTTATTCACCAAGTTCGTCAGCACTTGGTCTAGCCGTTTAGGATCGGCGTATACGACTTTGGCTTTACAATCGATCTTAACCTCGGTGCCTTTGGCTAACGCGAAGCGCTCCAAATGTTTTACAGCATGTTGTGAAACCTCTTCGGTATCAAGCTCTTGGACTGAAAGCTCGTCTACGCCGGACTCAATCATAGAAAGATCGAGTAAGTCCTGAATCAGGTCTAGCAATCGATTCGAGTTTTTTACAATAATTTTTACAAATTCAGGGTCGGCACCTCTGCCCTCCGTTAAATCTTGGAGGAGCGTCTCGGCATAGCCCTTAATGGAAGTTAACGGCGTTCGTAGCTCATGAGAAACATTTGCGACGAACTCAATGCGCATTTTTTCGGTGCGCTTTAGCGCGTCAATGGCTTCTGCGTTGCCATTTTGATTTGTTCCATTTTGATTCATCATGATTTTAAGGGGCTTCCTTTAAACGATAGCCAAATCCGCGAACCGTTTCGATGACTTCAGAATATTGTCCAAGCTTTTTTCTTAGTCCTAAAATAGTGGTGTCGATGGTGCGATCGACCACGGCGACATTTGGGCCCTGGATCAGTTCAATTAGAGTTTCGCGGTCAAATGTTACGCCGGGTTTTTTGAGGAGTTCGGCAAGAAGCTTATATTCGTTGGGTGTGAGGGCGAGCTCGTGGGCTCCGATAAAACTCTTTTTCGTTTCCAAATTTAATCTGAGTTCGTGATAGGTAAGCTCATTAGAAGGGTTAGGCTGAGACCTTCGGAGAAGGGCTCGAATTCGCGCGACGAATTCGCGGGGTTCAAAAGGCTTGGTGAGATAATCATCGGCCCCTATTTCTAAGCCTAAAACTTTGTCCATCGTATCGGCTCGTGCAGTAAGAATCATGATGGGTAATTTTGGACCAAATTTTGTTCTGAGGATTTTACAAAGGTCAAGTCCGGTCATTTGAGGAAGCATCCAGTCTAATACGGCGACATCAAATTTTACTTTTTTCAGAGCATCGAGGGATTCCTCTGCGTTTTCGAATGCGGAAACGGTGTAGCCCTCCCGCTTTAAATGAATGACTAGAAGTTCGCGGACATCCGCTTCATCTTCGACGACTAGAATGTGTGCAGGTAGGGTTGCCATTTAAATCCTCCGTTATAAACCATCATTTACGAGAAGACCGCCCGACTCAAGCTTTAAGCGGCTTCCCCGCCAGTCTACATGATTTCGAAGCAGGATGGTAATCCAAAGTGGGAAACTGAGGAGTTCTCGAAACATCCAAAAGAAGGGAAAGAAAGTGAATTGAGAGCGAGTAAAGCGGCTTAGCTTCCAAAATTGTATACCATCCAGAATAAACCAAAATAAAATGCCCGCCAGGATGTAAGGAATGGAGTTTCCATTAAAGGCCCATGCACCAAGGGCACCAATGGCGAAGCAAAAAAAAGATTGAGTAAGGGGCTCCAGGGCAAAAAGAAGGGGGGCGTGTTTTTTGCGGAGCTGACCCCAGCGGATGTGGCGTTTTAAAAAATCATTAAACGAGTATTTGCCGATGACCTGTGGAATGGGAAGAGTAGAAACTTTTATTTTAAGGCCAAGTTTAGTCATTGCTTCGCCGGCCATATAATCTTCGGCAAGAAAACGGGAGAGGACTTCAATTCCTCCGAAGCGTTTCGCAGTACTCTTTTTAAAGAGCATACACTTTCCTACAACGCAGGGCTTATGAAATTGGTGCGATAAGGCTACGAACCGTGCGTAAAGGGTATTGAGGATGATGGATTCCAAAAAGGCGGCAGGCGTTTCTGTGTGGGTGCCTGATACAATGCTAGTCACTAATCCAGTTTTTGCATCTAAATGGCTGGTCAGTTCTAGGAGGTATGACTTTGATACGCGTACATTTGAGTCGCTGATCAGGACGTAATCGTGTGCGGCTTGCCGATAACTTTCGGCAAGATTATTCATTTTCGGATTAGGTCCAAGGTGCTCGGGTGACTCTAGGTCCTCGCCCACAAAAATCCGTGTGGCCACGCCGGGATAAAGGTGTGTAAGTTTTTGAATTAACGGATACGCGGGATCTTTTCTGGACTCTACCGAAAATAAAATTTCATATGGAGCAGGATAGCTCAATTGAAAAAAACTGATCAAGTTTTCTTCAAGATGGGAATCAAGGCCTTTTAGAGGTTTGAGAATGGAAATCGAAGGGAGATGATTGAGATCGATTTTGGCTCGATCTTGCCTAAGCAGTTTGAGTAGATCCCACGTCCCAAGAACGGTTACGGAGAGGGCAAAAATCCAAGGCAACTGACAAAGGGCGAACGCGATCATGATTGATTTCCTTTGCTTCACGATAAAAATGAAACTCTAAGTTTTGGGTTCGAATTGCATTCAAAACCCCTTCTGCGGTATTTTCGGAATGGATGACCGTTTTCCACGATTCAATTTGATTGAACCGATGCAAGTCACTGCTGGCCACCATAGGAAGGCCAGATTCTAACACTTCATTGAACAGTTGTGGACCTGAGGCTACTTCCCACGCATCAAATAGCGGGGCGAGTTCCTCCTTGCGGTCCCAAAGGTGGAGTGTTTGTTTCTCTAGCTTTCGGGTAGAAACCGGGTGTGCTGCGATCGAAAGCGCTCCCTGCTGCTTAATATTTCTCAATAGGTCTTCTATAGAACCGTCCGCAGAAATATAAGAACGAATATTGAGCGCCACGATGTGCGCGGACCGATGATTTGAAAGTGAGTTTTTAGTGAGTTCAACTCCAGGGATGAGAGTCATTCGATATTGATCCCAAGCCCGTAGCTTCTCCGATTCTAGAATTTGCAGATAAAGGGGAAAGTTTGCCACAGTCAAGGTTCGATCCAAATAGCCAGCCGCTTTTCCAAGAAAACTTTGTGTGTCACACAAGTGGTCGGTGATTGCAATCGCTCCAAAACCCCGAGAGCCGTAAAAATCCACCACTTCGGGAATGGAGTGTTTTCCGTCGCTAAAGTTGGAATGAATGTGAAAGTCCGCCAGCATCATGTTCGTAGTATCGTTCAAAATGTGGCAAAGATGTGTCAGTAGAGCGTGTGGAATTGGTAAGAAAATTGTCAGTAAATAGCGACTATTTACTCATTCAAATAGCCGTCCTCGATCAAATTAAGTTGGGAAT
>CAIMNF010000493.1 GCA_903842755.1 Oligoflexia bacterium | reverse complement strand
ATCTCGATAAAGGCGAGAGTGCTATAGAACCCACTAAACCATCCGCCCGCATCTAAAGGAATGAAATTTTGAGTTAATTTATAATCCACGTAAACGCCGACAATTCCTCCTGCGATTTTAGAAACAATTTTTGTGGATGTGTCCCGTTTTAAACTAACCTGTTCTTGGTCGGCCAATGCTTTCAGTTTTGCTGCAGAGTAATCATTTCTTGGGCCTGCGGGCTTTACCGTTGGGTTGCCTTGGGCGTCGACGCCATGAATAAGGTAAGAAACGCGCGTTTCTGTTTCGTGTTGTGTGTTTGCACCTAAAAAACGCTGAACTGTTAAGTAAGTTTCATCGATGTTTTTATTTTGAGTAAACTCGATGGTTTTAAAATCCGAAGCTAACGCTAAAGAAGTTAAAGTTAAGGTAAACGTAAGTAAAAAGCGGGAGATGATTGTGTTCATGAATGGAGCTCCTTCTGGTGGCGAATGGTAGCGTTATTCATCGAGAATGTAAAACAAGTGAAATGGTTTAAAAAACAGTTTAAAAAAACTGGGTGTTTGAGCAGTTACCAGGGAAGGTGATCGCCTTCAAAATCAAAAAATTGGCCGCTGTTTAGCGAAGATAATCCAGAAATGACGTTCAAGATTCCTGCCGCGGATTCTGAAACGGTCGTCGGAGCTTCCGCTCCCCCCATTCGAGTTTGGACCCAGCCCGGGTGAATGACAACAGAAATGAGCCAAGGTTCGTCTTGCGCGATTGTCTTAGAAATCATGTTCAATGCTGATTTCGACGCGCGATAGGCGTAAGAGCCGCCCGACTGGTTGTCGCTAATCGAACCCATCAGGCTAGTAATATGAGCCGCGATCGGTTTTGCTGATTTCTTTAATTGGGGAAGGAGCGCGCGCGTAATTAAGAAAGGTGCTACCGAATTGACCTGAAACGAATTTAAAAAATCAGGTAGAGTTTCACCTTCGTGATAGACACCGGCGTTATTGATTAAAAGATCAACAGCAGGAACTTGTTTTAAGCGGCGAACTATTTCGTCCGTAAAATGATCGTGATTCAGGTCCAGCGGCGCAAGGGTCAGCGCCCCCGAGAATTTCATTTTAAGCGCTTGTAATTCTGGAGCAGCTTCTGGCGCGCGGGCAAAGGCAAAAACCGCATCGCCTTTTTGAAGGCGCTGGTGGGTGAGTTCTAGTCCAATTCCGCGGGAGGCTCCGGTGATGACGGTGATCATCCAAAGACGATAACATAGCAGAAAAGTTCAAGTAAGGTATTTTAAATATATGTTAAAGATTTAAAAATTGGAAAAAAAGTTAAGTTTTTAATTCATTCGTCCGATAAGGGGAAATGATATTGAAATTTATATTTCGTCGCCAATTGCTAAATCGCCTCACGCAGAAAAAGTGGCTTTTTTTATTACCATTCATTGGCTTAGTATTGCTGGCCGTATTTTTAAACGGTACAGTAGTTTCTACTGTAAATAATTTAGTGGTTACTTGTCCAAAATCGCTGAACGTAATTTATTCAGGTTATGAAGAACCAACGAGTCATCAATTTGTGATGGTCCCTACAAACGTTTCTTCATCCAACAAGTTGGGCAATCCTGCCTTTAGTAGCAGTATCAGTTCTTCAGTAAAAACGGTGACTGTGCTAAATTCGGATACTGCATTGGATCCTGATTTTCCTACTGCCCGGATAGAATCACCCTCAAAGGGTACCGGGCGTCTCGTGTGTGCATACACTAATTTTGACTCTAATTCAAAGAAAGTAGTCGCATCGGGCGCCATTTTAACTTACGACACTGTTGGATCTGGCAGTCTTGCAAATTGGCAAGCTTGCTGGGTTAATCAAGATCAGATGAGCTTTACCTGCATTCCAAAAGGGAAAAACCCACCGACGAGTTGCGTGGATTACGAAGGTCAGTCAGGCCTTTGCATGGATTTTGATGGGCAATTGTACCAAACGAGCGCCTCGTTAGCAGAGGCCGGGTGCCGCACCCCAGGCTTTTTTGATCACACGGGTAGCTGTACAGCGACTGGTTTAGTTGGGAGTTGTGTTTTGCAAAAAGGAACCCCGCTGGAAAGCATATTAAGGTTCTATTCTCCGATGACCATTGCTTTAGCGGAAAAAGCGTGCTCAACGATCAACGGTGGTGGTATATTTGTTCCAATTGCAACGCCAACACCGAAGCCGACTGCAACTCCGACTCCGAAGCCGACGGCAACTCCGGTAACAAAAGCTTCTGCTACCCCAACCTCAATGCCTTCTCCCACAGCGACTCCTAAGGCAACTGCAACTCCAAATTTTTCTGCAACACCAACCGCCTCTCCTCCAAATAATTCAATCATCGTTTATGGTAGTTGCCTTCTTCGTTATTCAGGATGCGGGAATGTGAATGGAAATCCTGAATGCTTTGGCTATTGTTTTGATTATACAGGTTCTACCTATAATTCTGCTACTGCTATGCTGTCGGATTGCTCACCAAAAGGCGCCTATAGTGCTTCTCCGTGTTCTCCTTCTAGCTTTTCAGGATGGAGCTGTTCAGTGGTTTCACTTGTTGGCCCTATGGGAATTTACAATCAAGGACAAGCCAACGAACAAAGAGAGTATCTTTATCAGTGCACTCCTTGAGCTTTTTGATTGAAGAAGAATGGTAGAATCGTAGAATCAGAAGAATCGTAGAATCCTTAGAGAATGGGGTAGCGTAAATTTTATTGTGTAAATTCGTCAGAGGGCTTGAACCAAGGGAGCCGCTTCTGGAAAGTGATTGGGTGCTTTTTCCAATATGCTTCCATCCGGATGGATACAACGGCTAGAAGGCTGTAGCAAGATTTTTCACCAGCCACGATTTCCATCGTCTTGGTTCTCCGTTTAAACTCTTTATTCAGCCTTTCAATTGGATTCGTTGTTCTGAGCGCCAACCACTCTGCTTCAGGGAAGCTCATGAAGGTGAGGGCATTTTCAAGGTTAGTTTCGAGTGATTTAAATGCACTCGGAATCTCTTTCGCCCACTTGTCTTTGAATACTTTGTAAAACCCCTCTGCTTTCTTTCTAGAGCTCGCGTAAAAAATTGACCGTAGATCATCAGCCACTTCCTGTTTGATCTTGTGGGGGCATTTGGCGAGCACGTTGCGGGCAAGGTGAACCTGACACCTCTGAACTTTTGAGTTTTTAAATTCTTCCAAAAAAACTTT
>CAIMNF010000492.1 GCA_903842755.1 Oligoflexia bacterium | reverse complement strand
GTGACTTCCTCACCCGATATAGTATGTAATCCAGACACATTCACACTTGATATCCGTCAGTAGTCCTACATGATTACTGTTTCATTCGTGGGTGTAATGTAGCTGCCCGACACTGACTTCAATCTTGATCACTATTTGTCAAGCTCTGAACTCGAATACGCCCAGTGTACCATACCGCCGTAAAATCAAATCAAAAATCCAGGCAGAGACCCCCCAAACTTTTCGACTACCCCACCAATAATTTGGACAGTTTATCTTTTTCCCATTAAGGGTGCGTTCATCCTCAAAATAAGTTTTTTTCAATTCAAATACAGAGACCCATTCTGCAAAAGAAACCTCCTTACTCAAGTTAAAGGGTACATCACTGCGCCCTGTAAAAAGTCCGATGACGGGTGTCACTTCAAAACCACCCGACATCGTCGGAAGCCTGGGCAAAAGACCCAACGGGGTAATCGAACTTTGCGGAAGCCCTGTTTCCTCAGCTAACTCTCTTAACGCCGCATGGATTAAATTACCGTGATCATTCGGTTCAAGGGAACCACCAGGAAAAGCCACTTGCCCAGCATGAGTCCGGAGATCTGCGGAACGTTCTGTTAGCAAAACTTCGGACAACTCAAACTGACTGCCCCGAAAAACAACACCGACTGCGGCAGGCCTTATGCAACGTTCCGATTGAGTACCAGTAGGACAAGAAGCCTCATTCAGTGCTGTATTATAATGAACGCTACTTGCAAGAACTTTTCTCAACGCGAGTTCTAGACTTTCGAAATCACTCACCTTTAAGGGCAATTCCATACTTTTGTGCTTTTCGATATAAAGTTGCTCGATCGATTCCCAGAATCTCGCTTGCTTTTGATTTGTTATAATCGGCTTGCTTCAAAACTTTTAAAATATGTTCGCGCTCCAAATCTTCAAGTGATTTCTTTGAATCGCCGGACTGCCCCACCAAATGGTCTGCCCCTTCTTGCCCTGACTCGAAATCATTCGTTTTTGATTCTGCGGCTGACGCACGCCCCACCCCGTCCGAGGAATGCAGGTCAAAATCTTCTGCACCTAAAACACTGGAAGACGTAAGGGCAACCGCGCGCTCAATTTGATGTTCTAACTCTCGGACATTCCCCGGCCACTTATATTGCGCGAGCACCTCTAAAGCCTCGGGTGAAATCGCATCAATTGATTTTCCTAACTTCGCTGAATATTTCTTTAAAAAACTATCGGCTAATTCCGGAATATCATCCGTTCGCTCTCGTAACGGGGGAATATCGATTTCAATCACTTTTAATCGGTAAAACAAATCCTCGCGGAATTTATTATCCTTCACCCATTGCTCTAAGTTTCGGTGGGTTGCAGCCACAATTCTCACGTCAACTTTCATAACCTCATTTGAACCTACCGGCTTGACTTCGCCTTCCTGAAGAACCCGAAGCAGTTTTACTTGAAGACCTGGTGTAATATCTCCGATCTCATCCAAAAAAAGAGTCCCCCCATTTGCATCCTCAAAAAGCCCCTTTTTATCATTCTGTGCACCGGTAAATGCACCTTTGATGTAACCAAAAAGTTCACTCTCCAATAAGGATTCCGTCAATGCGCCGCAATTCACCGCGACGAACTTTTTATGCTTCCGATTACTATTTGAATGAATTGCGCGTGCGACCAACTCTTTTCCAGTTCCGCTTTCTCCACTAATCAATACTGTGCTACTCGAAAGAGTCGCGCGAGCAACGGTTTTATACACCTCGACAATTTGAGGAGACCTTCCAATCAAGGTTCTGGGGGTTTCTATCGCCGGTGGAGGCCCCACTTCTTTGGTTGCAGCACGTTTTAAACTTTCTACATGTCGCGCCGCTTTCTGCACCAACGTAAGCATTTTCTTTAAATCGAAAGGCTTACTGATGTAATCAAAGGCCCCTTTTTGAATCGCCTCGATTGCTCCTTGCATGCTTCCGAAACCAGTCATTAGAATCATCACTATATTCGGGTCCTTTTTTTTGAGTTCTGAGAGCAATGAAAGTCCATCCGAGTCTTCCATTTTAATATCACTGAGAACAAGTGAAAGACGTTGATTCCTAACCTGGACGACTGCTTGATCGGCACTTTCCGCTAAAAAAACGGTAAAATCATGACTTTCCAGAAATTCTTTTAACATATTCAGAGTAACGACATCATCGTCTACAATTAAAATTTTCATTTAGTGGCTCCTAAAGGCAATTGAACTCGAATCGTCGTTCCCGCATTTAACTTAGAGGATACAATAATTTCTCCTCCATAAGACCTGACAATTTCCTGGCAAATGGACAAACCTAATCCATGCCCCTCCCCGGTGGGCTTGGTCGTAAAAAATGGCTTAAAAATCCGCTTCAAATGATCCTCCGTAATCCCCGTCCCCGTGTCCTGAACTTCAAACCACAGAACGTTCGCAGCCAAGTCGTTTCCTGTTTTTACCCAGAGGGTTTTTCGTCCTTCGCGATCCTTCATGCT
>CAIMNF010000491.1 GCA_903842755.1 Oligoflexia bacterium | reverse complement strand
TTCGGACTGGGGGATTGGTTGGAGAGATCGGTCAAACGGGCGTTAAATAGGGTCTTTTTGGGGTCGAAGTGTGGACATGGATTCTTCATGACCATGAATAATTCAAGAAATGGGCCAGATCTCAAGAAGTTAAAGGGAGTCTGAACCTACATTTGAGCAACATCGGGGGGCAGTTATAGGAAGTCCAATCCTAGTTTTTCGGGGTGTTCTAGCAAATCCTTAACAGTCACCAAAAAAGTGACCGCCTCTTTGCCATCAATGATTCGGTGATCATAAGAAAGCGCAAGGTACATCATCGGCCTGGCTTCGATTTTTCCATCGATGACCACGGGGCGATCCATAATTTTGTGCATTCCTAATATTCCACTTTGCGGAGGATTCAAAATTGGCGTTGAAAGCAACGATCCGTAAGTTCCGCCGTTCGAAATGGTGAACGTTCCGCCCGACATATCTTGGATAGAGAGCTTTCCATTTCTTGCTTTTAATGCGACTTCCCCAATGGCTTTCTCGATTTCGGCAAACGTCATGCTGCCTGCGCCCCGAATTACCGGAACGACCAAACCCCGATCGGTCCCAACAGCGACACCTACATCTTGGTAATCGTGGTAAACAAAGTCTTTACCATCGACCGAAGCATTCACGCCAGGAATCAGCTTTAACGCAATCGTAGACGCGCGCGTAAAGAAAGACATGAAACTTAATTTTACGCCGTATTTTTTCTCAAACGCATCTTTATGTTTGGCGCGCAAGTCCATGACGGGCTTCATATCCACTTCGTTAAAGGTGGTTAAAATGGCTGCCGTATGTTGAGCAAACACGAGGCGCTCCGCGATGCGCTGACGAATCATCGGCATGGGAACCCGTCGGTCGCCCGGTTGATCTTTTAATTGGGGCAGTACGCTTTGAGTTGGAATTTTTGCAGCCGAATCGCCGGCAATAAACGCCATTACGTCACCCTTCGTAATACGACCATCTTTACCTGTCCCTGCGACTTGGCTTGGATTTACATTGTGTTCCACTACCGCTTTTCGAACTGCTGGACTAAGCGGAAGATCAGGACTTGCCACCGCAGGCTTTGCAGTCGATGCAGTTTGCGCCCCTTGCGCAAATGGAACCGGAGGAGGTGGCGCAGAGGGACCTTTAGAAGCAGATGCAGGACCAGAGCCCGGAACGGTTGCGGACGCAGCCGTCGCAGACCCGACCGCTGCATCATCAATATATCCAATGACGGATTTCACGGTGACCCGCTCACCCGCCTGTTTTAAAATAAACAAAACGCCGCTTTGCTCGGCAACAATTTCAACCGTCGCTTTGTCGGACTCAATCTCCAATATCAAGTCGCCCGACTTGACGTTCTCGCCATTTGCTTTGGACCATTTCAAGATGCTCACTTCGGTAATGGATTCGCCAACAAGGGGTGCTAAAATGTCATGTTTCATTGTTTCTACTCCTGAAATGCCTTTAAAATAATTTCTTTTTGCTCTTGATCGTGAAGTTTTTTAGAACCCACAGCCGGAGAGGCGCAAATTTCGCGACCCACATAGGTTAACCCTAATTTTGGAAAACGGGCACCAAAATGTGACAGCGCTCCCGACCACATTCCCTGAAAATGCATCCATGCGCCCATGTTTCGCGGCTCTTCTTGGACAAAGAAGACCTCGCGCGCGTTCCGGTACCGCTCCACAATTTTGGCCAACTGATGCTCGGGCCACGGATAAAGCTGCTCAATACGAATCAACGCGGTTTTAGTCGCCTTATTTGCCTTTTTCCGTGCTTCGTTCTCTTCCGACAAGTCATAAAAAATCTTGCCCGTACAAATCATCAATCGGGTCACGTCGTTCATGGCCTGGGGTTGTCCTACAAACGAAAGATCATCAATCACCTCTTTAAAGCCATCCTCACTAAAATCCGTAAGAGCAGAGACGGCTTTAGGGTGACGCAATAAACTTTTTGGAGTCATCACCACGAGAGGCTTTCTGAACTCACGCTTCACTTGCCGGCGTAGGAGGTGAAAAATTTGCGCAGGCGTAGAAGGATAAGCTACGGTCATATTGTACCGACCGCACAGTTGTAAAAATCGCTCTAACCTTGCCGAAGAATGCTCTGGGCCTTGTCCCTCAAAGCCGTGCGGCAATAAAAGCGTGAGCCCATGAGCACGGTGCCATTTGCTCTCTGAGGTAGAAATAAACTGATCGATCATGACTTGCGCACCATTGGCAAAGTCACCAAACTGCGCTTCCCAAACCGTTAAACTGTCCGGGTCCGTTAATGCCCAACCGTACTCAAAGCCCAGGGCTGCAGTTTCCGAAAGATGGCTATTATAAATTAAAAATTTGCCCTGCGGGTGAAGCGCATTGATTGCGGTATACGGAGCATTGGTATTGAAGTCAAAAACGGTTGCATGCCGATGCGTAAACGTTCCGCGGCGGACATCTTGTCCACTCATGCGGACAGTTGTGCCTTCAGCAACTAGACTTGCATACGCTAAAACTTCGGCATTTCCCCAATCAATTCCGTGTCCTTGTTGAACGGTCTGTATGCGGGCATCAAACATGCGCTCAAGCTTGGAGTGAATTTTAAATCCTTCCGGGAAGCGATTGATTTTTTGAGTAAGTTCGATCAACTGGTTCGCAGAAACGGTAGTGTTAACGGGCTTAAATAGATCTTCATCGTGGGCATGGTGGTACTTGGACCAGGCACCCTTTTCATATTCCGAATAAAACGGTTCAGGTTTTTGCTCCCGAACTAAATCCAGGGCCTTTTGTAACCGATCGGTTACCTCTTGCGCCATTTTTGCGCTTTCTTCGCTCGAAACGACGTTTTCGGAAGCCAAGCGGCGGGCATAAAATTCGCGCGGGTTCGGATGACTTGCAATGACTTTGTAAAGAGTGGGCTGAGTAAACGACGGTTCGTCGCCCTCGTTGTGCCCATACTTGCGGTAGCACACCAGATCGATAAACACATCTTTATGAAAGCGGTACCGGTACTCGGTCGCAAGCTGGAGGATCATCCAAATGGCTTCGGGATCGTCCCCGTTAACGTGAAAAATCGGGACTTCCAAAAACTTTGCTAAATCCGTGCAATAGCGGGAGGAGCGGGTGTCCTTCGGATCTGTGGTAAAGCCCACTTGGTTATTCGAAACAATGTGGATCGCCCCACCGACGCCGTAAGCTTCCAATTGGGAGGCTTGCAAGGTTTCATACACCACGCCTTGTCCACTGAACGCCGAGTCGCCATGAATCAGTACCGGGCAGACTTTATTTTTTTCAAAATCCTTGCGCTGGTATTGCTTGGCTTTTGCTATTCCCACGACGACGGGATTAATGAATTCCAAGTGCGAGGGATTAAAGCCCATCGACAAATGGACCGCCTTGCCGTCCCGCGTGATTTGATCTTTTGAATGCCCCTTGTGGTATTTGACGTCTCCTTCGCCGTGATCCGTAGACAAGCGGTAGTTGTCATCAAATTCGGTAAACAAATATTCGGGCTTTTTGCCAAACGTATTCACCAACACGTTCAGACGGCCACGATGGGCCATGCCCATAACAATTTCCTCGGCCCCAAGCCGTGCAGCCGATTCAATGACGGCGTCCAATGCAGGAATGAGCCCCTCACCCCCTTCAATCGAAAACCGCTTTTGGGCTACGTAGCGCGTATGAATAAATCGCTCAAGGGTTTCGGACTCGGTCAAGCGCGACAAAATGAATTTTTTATCTTGGACCGAAACCGCGTAATTCCCCTGGATGGCTTCAATCTTTTGTTGAACCCAAGCGCGCTCTTCCCCATTTTGAATTTGGACCAGTTCAACGCCCACGGTTCCACAATAGGTCTTCCGTAATTGATCAATGATTTGTTGAAGGGTCATTTGCTGGGGTGCGCCTGAACCGGCTCCCAAAAACTGGGCCGCAAAAAAAACTTCATTCAATTGTGACTCAGCAAGTCCAACCGCGACTAAAGTGAGCTCTTTAATCGCGCCCTCCGATGGGTTTTTCACCGGAAACAACGGGTTCACATTGGCGGCCCGATGTCCATGCTCACGGTAAGCATCGATGAGCCTTAAAACCTTCAGTTCCTCCGTCCATCGACCTGCCCGATCCGCTGAAGCAGCAACGGAATGTTCTTCACCTTCGCCTACGGGCGCCACTCCTCCGTCTTGAGACGTGATTGCCGTTGCCTCGCCCAGGTAAATTCCATCGAAAAAATACCGCCAGCTGGAATCTACGGACTCAGGATCCTGCAAATACCGCGAATAAATTTCATCAATGGAGTCTGCGTTAACACTTTTTAGATAATCAAATTGTCTAAGACCGTTCACAAGAGGACCGCTTTCTGTAAGAGTGCACCCGATTAATAATTTACTGCTTTATTACACACTAATTGTTGTAAATCCTCCAGTCAATCGTTACAGTCATGACATATGCGTAAAACTCAAAGATCTCACACCTGCGGCGAATTGGGAGTCAATCATTTGGACCAAGAGGTCACCTTGTGCGGCTGGGTCGCTAAGCGTCGGGATCATGGCGGGCTCATCTTTATTGATTTAAGAGACCGCTACGGAATCACCCAAATCGTCTTTGACCCGGCCATTGCTTCGGGCCAACAGGCGTTTGAATTAGCGGGTAAATTGCGCTCTGAGTTTGTTCTATGGTGTAAAGGCAAGGTTCGGTCGCGTCCCGAGGGCATGCAAAACACAAAACTTACAACGGGGAAAATTGAAGTGGCGTGCCACGACTTAGTGATCTTATCAGAGGCAAAAACTCCACCATTTCCAATCGAAGACGATATCGATGTCGCCGAAACAGTCCGCCTCGAGTACCGTTACCTGGATTTACGCCGCTCCTATTTACAAAATAATTTAATCACGCGTCACAAAATGCTTCAGATTGTGCGTCAACATCTTGACGAATACCAGTTTATCGAAGTCGAAACGCCCATTCTTTACAAAAGCACCCCGGAGGGAGCACGGGATTTCATCGTACCCTCGCGCTTAAGTCCAGGTTCATTCTATGCCCTGCCCCAATCACCTCAAACTTTAAAGCAGTTGTTAATGATTGCGGGGCTTGATCGGTATTTTCAAATTGCCCGTTGTTTTCGGGACGAAGACCTTCGGGCCGATCGCCAACCGGAGTTTTCGCAAATAGACATCGAGACCTCGTTCCTGGATGAAGAAAACTTATTCCCGATTCTTGAAGGAATGATGAAAAAGCTATGGAAACAATTATTGGGTGTTGAAATCAAAACCCCATTTCCCCGGATGTCCTACAAGGAAGCCATGGAG
>CAIMNF010000490.1 GCA_903842755.1 Oligoflexia bacterium | reverse complement strand
TTTATTTTATTTTTTTATTTAATTTTTACTGAGCCGCTTTTGAGGCTTTCTTCTCAATATTTTTCTTTTGATCCAAAACCGAACGTCGCTTTGCAGCCAAGGGCAATTCTTTGGGGTTTTGAGCTGCATGATCATGCTCTGCGCCAGCAAAAACTTTTAATTTTTTCATTTGGTGCTTCGCAAGACTAGACTTGTTCGTCATACCATATACGCCTCGACGAATAATTTCTTCTGGTTTTGATGCAAGCATTTCTCGAGCGGTCTTCACCTTTAAACCACTGATGTAGCCTGAGTAATCACGATACAACTTTCCATCCAATTTGTTTCGGGTGAAAACCACTTTGTCCGCATTGATTACAACGACGAAATCCCCCGTATCGACATTAGGAGTATAAGTAGCCTTGTGCTTTCCAATAATGACTTTTGCAATCATCGAACAAAGACGACCCACGACCTGATCCGTCGCGTCTACAATGTACCACGTTGGGGCATTTGGCCCTTTAATTTCGTAAAAATGAGGACCCACTTTTTTTGCTAAATAAGACTTTTGTGTAAACATAGATTTTAGGAAATACCTGACTATGAGAATTCAGTCAATTCTAAAGTTATCAGGATGTTACGAATATTTGCGCATTTTCCGAAATTCCCGGGGATCTGAATCAAAATCATAGATTTTTAAACGATTTTTCCTTAAATGTTCGAGTGCTTAGGCAACGAACGGCTAAATGACCCCTAAGGAAAAATAAAAAACGCTTTCCTGTTCTCCAGGCTGTGGAAAAAGTTTAAATCCCCAGTCGAAGTTCACCGGTCCCACTGGGGTATTATAGCGAAGTCCCACGCCCGTACCATACCTTAAAGCGCCTAGGGTAAACTGATTCACATTTAACCCACCGGCATCCAAAAACGGGCCAATACTAAGCGCACTCGTCACCGAATAATCGAATTGTGTCCGGTAGTTAGAAAAGGTCTGATATCCTTGAATCGACTGGGATTCGTTATTCAGTTCATCCTGAATATAGCCGCGGAGGCTATATTCCCCGCCCAACGCAAACTGCTTAATCAAGGGGACTGCAACCGAGGCGTTGTACACTCCATTTGGACTTGTATTGGCAAAGTTCTTCACCCACCCTCCGCGAATACTCGAGTACCAAACCACGTGAGGAATAAAATCCAAATAATAGTCCGTCCGAAACTGATAGCGCCCAAAACTTACCGGAATCGGATCGCCTTGCGAACCTAATGCATGATTTGCATATTCGAAAGAAGTGACTAAGTAAAAACCTCTGCGGGGAACAACAGGGTTGTCGCGCAAATCAATTCTTAATTGGGGGGTCAACGAACCGACCCGAATTTGCTGGTTATCAAGGGGATTAACCGTGGCATTAAATTGCCAAATCTGTTCAAGGGTGTAGGTCAGCCCCCCACTTAATCCTATGGCCTTCCAAAAACTGCGATCCACATTTGCACTAAAACCATAAGTTTGAGCATCAAATTGGATATACTCTCTTTTTTCAGCCGAAACACTGGGACGAAAAGTAGTATCCCCCAAGAAGGCCCAAGGCCAGATGTAACTCATTTGGCCTGAATACTCAAAAAACTGATAATCATCGATGCGCCGGTTCGCGCTCATCAGTAACGCCCAGGTTTGATTTTGACCCCACAAATTCGAATACGTTAAATCACCAAAAACGCGTACCCCTAAATCATTTCGGTATCCTACCCCGTACCCGAGGTTCCCCGGCGGCCCTTCTTGGACCGTAACTTTCAAATCTTTTTTGAGCGGATCGTTAGGATCATCAATCAGGTCTAAGTTTACTAAACTAAAAATTCCAAGGCGCCGCAAACGATCTTCCGTCTCGTTCAACTTTTTCTCACTAATAATTTCGTTACCCCGAATTTGCATTTCTCTTAAGATCACGTAGCGGCTCGTTTTCTCATTACCAAAGACCCTCACTTCGCCAAGTCGAAATTGCGGTCCCTCTAAGATTTCGAAATTGAGGTCAGCATATTGATTCTTTTCTGAATAAATAACCGCTTGATTTTTATCTTCATTGAGAAGGCTCACCTTGATAAATCCTTGATTTCGGTATTCCCTTTTAATTCGATCAATTCCATCTTCCAGTTGAACCAGATTAAGCGCCCCGCCTTCTTCTAGACCCAAAAATTTTATCAGTTGGCTTGCACTAAAAACCGTCTGCCCTTTAAACTCTACTTTTTGGATTCGGGTTTGCAGCCCTTCGTTCATAAAAATGTGCAAATTAACTTCACCAGGGCGAGCAGATTCCTCTTTTTTAAAGGCGATGAGCTTTGCGGATAAGTAGCCCTTTTTTCGAAGCTCCTCGATCATGGCGCGCGCGGCATCTTCGGCCATTTTTTCGTTATACACTCGAGTTTGTATTCGATCGGACGCATTCTTAAAATAAAGCGACTCAAGAGTTTCTCGTTCAAAGGACTCGTTGCCATCAAAAATCACATTCTTGATTTTATTTTGTTGCCCTTCCTCAATCATAAATAATATTTTTCTGGGCCCTCCCCCGATCGACTCAAAGGAATAGGGCGTCACTTTAACTTGCATAAAACCGTAGTCAAAATACCGATCCCGAATGCGGTTAATCAATACATTCACATAATCGCGTCCTAGCCCGACGACGCGTTGTTCGTCCAAAAGTAAAGTCAGTTCAGAACGCGCAAAAAACACATTCCCCTGAATGGAAAACACCACCCTCTGGCCCAGCTCTATTTGGAAGATAAGCCGTACGCCGTCTGCTGCAGCCTCTGTTTCTATTTTTACAACTCGAGAATCGACATAATTTAGGGCCGCGAGTGAACCTTCTAAGTTCCGCCGAAATTCTTTTACTCGGTCTCGGTCAAAAACTTCGCCTTTCTTGAACTCCATCGAGCTTCGAAGCTGATTTCGTTGTGCATCCGGTAATTGACCATTTTCAATCAACAAACTGATTTCAGAAATGCGAATCGGTACGCCTAATTCGACATGAAACCGAAGCACGTTCCTTTTTTGACCATTTTCAAAGTCAGTCTTAAAATCGGGGGTCACTTTAGAATTTGCGTAACCTTTATTTTCTAAAAACTCGCGCGTCTTATTGATAGAGCGGTCTACCTTTAACCGATCAAACTCATCTCCAGGTAAAAAACTCCCTGCTGTTTTAATGGAATCCACCCATTCAGCCGGCACACCATCTACCGATACTTCATCAATGAGCACCGAAGATGCTGATTTGATTTCTATGGCGATTGCCGAACAGTTCAATAAAAGCGCAATCCATGAAGACCAATTAATCCACTTCATTTAAATTTTTGATTTAGACGTAAATCTACTCCATACGAAGTCCGGCTCTGCGTGTTTACTTCTTCGATCTCATCCCAAACACCAATCACAGAAGTTCCCTTATTCAACTTATATTCCGCATTCGCTTCTCGAATGGTTTCCGTACCTACGCCGACGGTGCTTCCCACCGCCACATTAAAGTTATCTCCTACTGCCCGTTTAAGCACTACCTTAGGTGCGGCGACATTTTCACCGGGCGTTTGCGGCCGAAAAACGCTATTTGCAGACTGTTGGTCGATCGCCTCTTCCACGTCAAACTGAAGCCCCGTTTTCTTTTTCACATCTTGGCTGAAATCCATCGAGTGAAGAATCATCGATGCGGCCTCGCCTTGATTCACATAGGTACGATCTTTATTTCTAAATCGAGACGAGGCATCACTGTTAATGAGGCCGGAAGTCAGTAAC
>CAIMNF010000489.1 GCA_903842755.1 Oligoflexia bacterium | reverse complement strand
GTTCGAAATTTGTTGGGGGCATTTTTATTTAGCGGGGACGATGTTTACAAAAAAATTGGCATCCTTTCGGGGGGTGAAAAAAGCCGTGTTGTTCTGGCTACTATTTTGGCGACCCCCGTAAACTTTCTTATTTTGGACGAGCCGACCAATCACTTGGACATTCGTTCGCGGGAAATACTCTTAGAGCAAATTCAAAAATTTGAAGGAACGGTAGTGATGGTGAGCCACGATCGGCATTTTCTGCGAGCGATTGCATCAAGAGTATTTGAAGTCGATAAAGGCAGAATGTTGCCGTTTGAGGGGAATTTTGATTATTATTTGTCTAAAACGGAGCGGGTGGGTTTGTCACGTTAATTGGTCTTAGCGTTAAAACCGTCAATCAATTGATTACGAATTAGTCTTAAATGAAAAAGCCGGCTTAGCCGATTAGTTGGAGTGGAGAATAGTACTTGTCCCCCGAAAATTTTGTTTTTGATGGCGCTCCTTTTTGGGGCACTTGTGTTGACTCGGGCAAACGCGGAGTTGCCTGCGTGCACCGGTGACCCTTCATTGGGAAAAAGCCATAAAAAAATCGTCACCCTAATCAAAGAGCTTCGCGCCAAGAGCGCAAATTTCAAAAAATGCGACTCGCTCGAAGATTATTATAAGCGATTAAATATAAAGGTAGACGGGGACCGTTACCTGGACGGTAATGCCCTCGGTGACCGAGTTGCTGCAGACCTAAAAAATTCGGGTGCAAAATTTACGATAGCGGGCGAGTCGCACTCTTTTTTGCTTTACAGTTTGTTCAATGGAAACGAAATCGACTCAAAACTAGGGGGGAAGAACAAAAGTTTTGAGGCACTTGATGCGTGGATCAATAGTGCTTCGGTGAAGGATCAAAGCATTACGCCAGAAATCTTAATGAATAAGGCGCTCGCACTTTCGTCAAATGATGTGCAAGAGGCCTTAGTCTTGTGTTGGAATTACCTAAGGCAAAACCTTTATCAGGACTCCCGAATGCGGAACACTCAAAATTTTGTTTTTAAACTTTATGATATCACCGGCGAATGGCCTCTGTTTGACGACGAAGCCCAAGAGGTTAAGGAAAAAGGCCAACCTGTAACCAAAAACTTTGTGAGGGGGGATAAATTTAGTGCCTGGTACCATTTTTTTGGAACTGCTTTACATGAGTTTGCGCGCCAACAAACCAATTGGCGTACAAATACGCACCATTTGGTTAAAATGGAAGAACGCTGGCATTTTGGTTGGGATTACTTAGAGGATTCAAAAAAAAGAATAGAAATTGACAATGCAGGGGCAGACTTTGGAAAAAGGCTATACCGGAATCTGACCAATCCGAATGCGGATTTAAAAAAGGCAAACTCGGAGCATTCGCTTAAGGAAAACCCAACCGTTTATGGTCCCAGTTGGGACCTTAAGGCTGGTCAAAAACCCCGTGATTTCAAGCATCCGGACAATGACTCTTTGCCGGGCTTAACTTACATCCAGCAATCCCTGTTGTTACGGGCGGCCCTTGATTTAAACTCCACCACTTTTTCAGAGACTGAACGGGGTTGCATTTTGGAGTTTAGTGATGTGACGGTAAACAGTGTGCGGCCGTCATGGCTGCAGGATAATCCACTTTATCAAGAGTATCTCCAGCAAGAAAAAAAGAAAAAAACAAAGTCTAAATGACCGGGGCAACTCCGGAACCCTTACAGCGAACGAACGGCGTGTTCTAAAAAATAATCTAACCAGCGAAAACGTTTTTTGGAATGGTCCAAATACCCCACGTGCCCACCGAAGCGTTCCAAATGAAATGTCACAGACGCGGGGTAGTTTACCTGGGTGTAATCCTGGTGCGAAATGAACGGGTCATCCTGTGACGTCAGCACAATTGTAGGAATTTTTATCAAGGGAATGAGTGGGGCAGCAGAGCATTGCTGATAGTAGTCTTCTTTATTTTTGAAGCCTGCCGCGGGCGCAGTATATATGTCATCGAACTCCATCAAGGTGGCTGTATGGGGAATAGCGTAATGTTTCAAAATTCCCCTAGTTTTTAATGATTTTTTAAGCATTAAAATAAACCGCAAGTCATAAATACGATTCCATCGTTGATGCAACAATTGGGCAGCTTTGGCCAACTGGATGGGGGCATTGACCGTGATTGCCGCATCCGGCAGCGTACCACCCCGGGTACCGGACGCAAGTAAGAGCAGTGCATTTCCGCTTAAGGACACGCCAATGGCAATGTGAAATTTTGAAGGTTCCCGTTTTCTTCCATACTGAAGTACTGCGGACAGGTCTAAGGCCGATCCGGAGTGGTAAGGATGCACGGCCAGGGCTTGGCCTTCGCCACAGCCGCGATGATTTAACAGGATCACTGTGTGGCCCTGTTGAGTGAAAATCTGAGCCGCCCGCTGGATATAATCGGCGTCTGCACTTCCGCCAAGACCATGAAAAAGGTAAATGACTTTGTTGCTGTTGCCCGGATAATAGCGAATTGCGATTCGATCCCCATGGCTGACTTCCAGTTCTATACGTTCACCGAAATGGGTAAGGCGTTCTGATGGAATGATGTGGCCAAAAATAGTTTGCAAATGGCCCGTTTTTGCCCACCAAGGGGGTGTGCAGGGGATGAGATTTTCAAGGAGACTTGCCATAATTTAAATTCAAAAAAAAGCCCAAAAGGCGATTCTTTTGGGCTTTTGATCCGTTTTATTAAAAAACAGGAACTTCCGTGTACTTGTATCTTACCAATTTTTCTTTTCGGCAAAAGTTTCTTTTAACGTTTTAGGGAAAGACCAACGAGGCTTTTTAGATTCTGGACGAGCTTTGATCATGATTTCTTCGCCCGTAAATGGGTTAACGCCTTTGCCCGCTTTGCGGGGCTTTACGTCACGACGAGCAAGTACGCCAATGACAGGAAAGCGAACGCGTTGGCCCGTTGCTGCTACTTTTGCACCTTCTAGGAAAGTGGTTTCAATTAAATTCTTAAGGTCAGAACGTTTAATTTTAACGGTTCCGTTTTTTCCAGCCGTTGCAATGGCCACGATCCCCTCGTGGATTTCATTGATTACCGAAAATTTACCGCCTTTTTTCGCAGTTTTCTTAGGTGTGGATTTTGTAAGAGTTGGTTTAGTTTTTTTAATTTTTTTCATATCTGTTTCCTCCGTAAGTAAAGAGTATTTTGTTTTTTCGGTTTTACAACTCTTTTTTTTAAGGTTTTTTTAAATTTTCGATTAAGCTTACTCCAGGCCTTCTTCTTTTCCTTGCGGCCGAAAGCTGCCATCCCGTAAACAGACGCCCGAAAAACCTTCCGAAAAAAACAGCGCTTCTTCAAAACAAGGAATCGTCCATTGGAAAAAAACTCTCGATCTTTTTTTGAAATCCAAGGGACTGCGGATTACTCCCCAACGCGATCAGGTGACAGAAATTGCTTTGCAACAGGAGGATCATTTTGAAATTCAGTTTTTAATTAATGAAACACAGCGGATTTATCCTAAAATTAGTCCAGCCACGGTTTATCGAACCGTAAGTACATTGTGTGAAGCGGGCCTACTCAGCGAAACGTTGCAAAGCAATACGGGAGTAACGCTTTATGAAGTTCATCATTCCGCAGAGCATCACGATCACATCGTCTGCATGGATTGCGGAAAAATTGTAGAGTTTCACGACGAGCAAATGGAAGAGGCGCAACAAGCCGTGACTCGAAAACTATCGTTTGAGCAAGTTCGGCACAAGCATGTGATTTATGCCCGTTGTGGCCTGCTCAAACGTAAATAAGGGCTATTTTTTAATCGCGTCTTTAAGAGAAGCAAGCTGTGCAAACGGATTATTGAACGCTTGCGCCGGCTTAATTTGCTGAGAAGACGGCGTAGGGCGAGAATGACTGCCCGGTTTTTTCGGCGTGATCGGCGATGGGCCACCACTCGATTGCAAACCTCCGGCACTTTGTTTTTTGGCGCTGTTTTTTTCGGCACTTGATATTCCGTCACTGGGCAGGGGGCCTGTCCGAGTTTGTGCAATTCGTGCTTCGCGTTCACGGGTAATGGCTGCTGCCGCTTCTTGTTTTTGTTTGGCGATATCGTCCGTGTAGCTCACCACCAATTTTTTAGGCTCGGGTGGAGCTTTTGGAGTGGCATTTTGTTTTTTATGGTTTTGGGCAGCCGGCTTGGTGTCGACTTTCATCGTCAGCGCCATTTGGCTTTTTTCCAAGTTTACTTCCACCACTTTTACGGTAACTCGGTCGCCTGGGCTAACAACTTCGCGAGGGTCGCTTACAAAGCGGTTCCCCAATTGAGAAATATGAACCAACCCATCTTGATGAACACCGATGTCCACAAATGCTCCAAAATTAGTAACATTCGTGACCACGCCAGGGCAAATCATCCCCGGAGTAACATCTTTAAGTTCATTCAGGTCTTCGCGGAACTGGACCGGGACAAAACTATCGCGCGGGTCGCGCCCTGGCTTTTCAAGTTCCATGACAATATCTTTGACGGTAAACTCGCCCAGGCGTTCCTTGGCTTCCGGAAGTTTAAGCAATTGTTTTGCGCCGGCCCCTATAAAATCTTGAACCGTTTTATTTTGCGAGGCCGCAAGCGCTTCTAAGTCTGCGTATTTCTCGGGGTGGACTCCGGTATTGTCCAGGACTTGGCTGCTTTCGGGAATTCTTAAAAAGCCAGCCGCGAGTTCGTAAATTTTCTTGCTAAAGCGGGGGACTTCCAACAAAGCTTCGCGCGATTTAAAAATCCCGTGTTTTTCGCGGTATTCTACAATCGCTTTTGCTAAGCCTTCGCCAATACCCGAAACGTGGGAAAGAAGGTAAATCGAACCTGTATTCAAGTTTACCCCTACCGTGTTTACAGAGGAATCTACCACGTAATCCAGTGCGCGTTTTAAACCCGTCTGCGAAACATCGTGCTGATATTGTCCGACGCCGATACTTTTCGGATCAATTTTTACTAATTCGGCCAATGGGTCTTGGAATCGGCGTGCGATGGAGATCGCGCCTCGGACCGTTACGTCCAAATCAGGGAACTCTTCCCGCGCAACGGTGCTTGCGCTATACACGCTGGCGCCGGCTTCGCTGACCATAATAATGGGCAAGGAAATATTCTTTTCTTTAAACAGGGCACGAATAAAATTTTCCGCCTCACGTCCTGCCGTTCCGTTTCCAACGACGACTGCCGAAATCTGGCCACCTTCTGCGATCGCGCTGAGTAAGGTTTTTGCTTGTTCCTTGTCTGCTTCGGATTGGAGTTTGACTACGGAGTTGGTTATATACTTGCCCGCGCCATCAATAACCACCAGCTTACAGCCGGTGCGAATACCTGGGTCGACGCCCAAAACAGGTTTAGGACCATAAGGTGAGGCTAAAAGAATTTTCCGCACGTTTTCTGCAAAAACCTGAATAGCAACTTCGTCTGCCGAGTCTTTCAATTGCTTATGGAATTCGTTTTCAATGCTGGGTACGACATGGGCCTTTAGCGCAATTCGTGAAACTTTCTCTAAGACGTCTTTTAATCTTTGATCGCTGCCCGAATATTGACCGTACGCAATTTCTTTTTGAAAACGCAAGGCAAGGTCGGAATCAAAGGTTTCATCCGCTTTGCCGCCGCCCATGGAAATACTCAATTCTTCTTCAATCCAGCCGCGGCGTAAGGCTAAATAGCGGTGCGAGTTGCGGGGCTCCATCAGGGATGCAATTTTTTCTTCAAAGTCGAAGTAGTTGGTGTATTTAGATGCAGGTTTTGCTTTCTCGGCTTTTAGGGTCTTTAGATAACCACGCGACTGGTATTGATCGCGGACGGCTTGGCGGAGCTCCAAATTTTCGCTCAGCCGCTCGATCAAGATGTCGGTCGCACCAGTCATCGTGCTTTCGGCATCTTTGAAGTTTTTTTCTTCGTTTTTGAAAGTAAATGCCCAAATTTCTAACGTTTGTCCAGCTTCGGGAGTCTGGGTTCCATGGGCCACATCCCAAATCCATTGCGCCAACGGCTCCAGTCCGGCTTCTTTGGCCAACGTGGCTTTGCTTTTTCTTTTTTGTTTAAACGGCAGGTAAAGGTCTTCTAGG
>CAIMNF010000488.1 GCA_903842755.1 Oligoflexia bacterium | reverse complement strand
TCAAGTGTCCGTGTTCGATTGGGGCGCCTTGCCGGACCCGATTCCAGGGAAGGGGCAAGCCCTGGTCAAGATGGGGGCCCTATTTTTTCAGGCGCTTGCAAACCCGGAGCGGCGGCGTGATTTCTCCGAGCGCTCGGGCAAAATTGCATGGGTGTTTCAAGATCCACTCGCCAAAGCCGCTTTAGAAAAGCTTCAAATTTACGGCCTAAAAACACATTTCAAAGAGGTGATGCTTGACTCAACTTCTGGTCAGGAGTCTTCCGGTCTAGTCGTAGAAAAAGTGCAAGTCGTTCGTCCGGAATGGCACACCGTTGGGGCCGAGCGCATCCCTCACTACCGCTCCATTCGAAAGCCAGGCGAGCTTATTCCGCTGGAGGTTGTGTTTCGCTTTAAGTTGGTGCCCGGAAGCTCCATCCTTTCACGCAGAAAAGAGTTGTCTGTCGGGGATCAGTTTGAAAAACCGTTGGTTGAGTTTTTTACGAAACTTGAACCCCAAGATCGCTTCTTGAATTATTCAGAGTCACTCAACGTCAGTGGCTTAAGTGCCGAACGCTGGTCTGAGTTACTCGTCAATACCCAATTAGTCGCTTCATTTTTACAATTCTTGTTCGAGCAAATGGATGCGTCCACAGGGGGGATCGAACTCGTAGACGGGAAGTTTGAATGGGCGCTGGATTCGAATGGGCAGCTCATGTTGGTCGATTCGATTGGTCCAGATGAATTACGCCTTTTGAAAGAAGGCAAAGACCTATCAAAAGAGGTTTTACGGGAGTTCTATCGAAAAACGGCATGGTACCAAGAAGTCAAAACGGTGAAAGAGGCTGCGGTCCGTGAAGGCGATGCGAATTGGAAGTCAAAAGTAAAATTGGCGCCTGATGCGATTCCGAGCGCTCTTCAAAAGACCATTGCGGATGGCTATATTCAAATTGCAGAGCAGCTCGAACGCTTACACACCCAAAAAGGCGAAAAAGTCATTTTAGTGGGTGGAGGTGGGCGGGAGCATGCGCTGGCGGATCAGTTGTTGCGGTCGCCATCGGTGACAACGCTGATTTGGCCTACGCAAAACGATGCGGCGGTACTTCATTTAAAAGCGAATTATCCCAATAAGAAAATTGAACTTTGGGAAGACATTCCGGCAACGGGAGATGCAAAAATGCTTGCAGAGCGCGCGCTTCAGGCCAATGTGACCTTCGCCGTCATTGGGCCGGATGCCTATTTGGAAGCGGGATTTACCGATCACTTTCAAAACGCGGGAATACCGTGCTTTGGTCCTTCTCGGAATGCGGCACAGTTGGAGTGGAGCAAAAGTTTTGCAAAAGAAGTGATGCGAGCGGCAAACGTGCCGACGGCCAAAGCGTGGAGTTTTGATTCTCTTCAAGAAGCCACAAGCCAGTTGAATGAGCTCGATTGGTCCAAAAAATGGGTCATCAAAGCCGATACGCTTGCTGCAGGCAAAGGGGTCGAGATTTGTACCTCTCTGAGCGAAAGTTTGGCCGCATTAGAGCGCTTAGCAAAAATTGCAAAACGGTGGGTGATTGAAGAATTTTTAGAGGGCAAAGAAGTTTCGCTTTTTGCTTTCTGTGACGGCACTCGGGCAGCCTTATTGGATTCTGCCCGCGATTACAAAACGCTTTTTGATTTTCAAAAAGGCCCAAATACCGGGGGAATGGGAGCAATTTCTCCGGTCGATGATCTCTTGCCTGAAGTGGAAAACCGGGCGCTTGAGGCCATATTTTTACCGATCGTAAAAGAGATGCAAAAACGCGGGACTCCGTACCACGGCTTGCTCTATGCGGGCTTGATGGTTTCGGGATCGATTTTTTGGGTGCTGGAGTTTAACTCGCGCTTTGGTGATCCGGAGACCCAAGCGTTATTGCCTCGTTTTAAAGGGGATTTTTGCAAGTGGCTAAAAGCATGCGCGTCCCAAACATTAGCGCAATTCCCTGCGCGGGTTCCGTTTCAGCAGGGGTATAGTGCGTACGTCGTCGCGGCTGCCAAGGGCTATCCCGAAGCTCCGCTTAAAGGCGATGCGATTACCGGAGTTGATCATTGGTTAAATAGCCCCGTTCGGGAAGGGTTTTTCGCAGGGGTAAAAATCGATGGGTCCCGAATGAAAACAAACGGGGGCCGCGTCTTAGGGACTTTGGGGATAGCGTTAGGTCCGAACGCAAAACTTCAGGATGCGGTAGATCGCGCTTACCAGCTTCAGCAAAACATTCAGTTTCACGGTAAACAGATCCGGAGTGATGTGGGGTTGCCGTTTGCCACGGCTGTGGTTTTAGCGTCAGGGCGGGGAAGTAATTTCGAGGCCATCGCTTCGGCGGTAAAAGCGGGTAAAGTGCATTTAAATCTATTGGCGGTTTTAGGGAATCGAAAAGAGGCCCCCGTCTTTGAAAAGGCAAAGAAATTTGGAATTGAGGGGTTTGCTTATCAGGGCGAAGCGGAACTTTTAGCGAAGTTAAAAACTTACGCTCCCGAGCTGATTATTCTGGCCGGGTTTGATCGTATTTTGTCTGCGGCGTTCATTGATCATTTTCGGGATGGGCAAGGTCGGTCCAAGATTATTAATATTCATCCTTCACTCTTACCCAGTTTTAAGGGGCTTCATGCTTATCAACTGGCGTTTGATGCGAAAGTAAAAGTGACCGGTGTTACCGTTCATCGCGTCGAGCCCGAATTGGACGCAGGGCCAATTTTGGGGCAAAAAGCGTTTTCGATTGAGTCGTGCGAAAGCGCCGAAGCTGTCGAAAAAATAGGATTAAAAATAGAACACGAGCTTTATCCAGAAGTATTGGAAAAATTAATTCAAGGAGTGGTTTAGTGCTAATCAGGTGGGAAGTAGCGTATAAAACGTTTGATTTGGATTCTCGGTCCGTTAGCTTTTCGAAACGATTTGCAACGAAATTGAAGTGTGTCGATCTTTTTTGGATTAAGGTTTCTGGAATCCCTTCTGGAATCCCTAAAGACGAGCTGAATCAGGCGGCGCGTGAAATCCTGTTAGACCCTCTATTACACCAGCCCACCTTAAGTCCACTGTTTGAAGGTCAAGTTTATGAACGCCGCTTGCATCCGGGAATGACCGATAATCGCGCGCGAACGTTAAAAGAGGCTCTTGGACTTTATTTTAAAAGTGCGGAGTCCCTAGAGATTTTGAGTGGTGATGGTTTAATTTTAGAGCAGACGCAGGATGTGGCTTCTGATTTTGAGCAAAAGCTTCGGAAAGCATGGGTAAACCCTTGGATTCATACCTGGAGTACTTTTTCAGCCGGTGCATGGTTAAAGCACGATCGCTTTTTAGAGGACGCGGTGAAGCCCTATTTTAAGCAAATCAATCCCACCCCCCCGCCGGTCGAGGTGATCCCTCTGCGCGAAATGAATGATCTGGCCCTGACTCAATTAAGTCAGCGTCGATTACTGGCGTTGTCCCTTGTTGAAATGAAAGAGATTCAAGGCTATTTTTCAAATCAAGGTCGCGACCCAACCGATGTTGAACTAGAAATTATCGCTCAAACTTGGTCCGAGCATTGTAAACATAAAATTTTCGGTGCGAATGTGACGTATACGGGTGGGCCTGGGCCAGACCAATCGGCCATTCCTTCGCAAATAAAAAGTTTGTTTAAGACTACCATTGCGGAGACCACTGCGCAGTCACCTAAACCGTGGTTAGTTTCGGTGTTTAAAGATAATGCGGGAATTGTAGCGTTTACTGAGCAGGACTCGGTTTGTTTAAAAGTAGAGACCCACAATTCGCCATCCGCGTTAGATCCCTTTGGAGGGGCAATTACTGGAATTGTCGGCGTTAACCGCGATATTTTAGGAACAGGAATCGGAGCAAAGCCAATTTTTAACACCAATGTTTTTTGCGTGGGCCCTAGCCAATTTGAGGGCACTTTGCCGGACCATATGCACCATCCAAAAGATTTATTGGAGGGGGTGCGGTTGGGGGTAGAAGAAGGTGGAAACCAAAGCGGCATCCCAACCGTAAACGGTGCCGTGTATTTTGATGAATGTTTTATGGGAAAGCCGTTGATTTTTGTGGGCTCTGGCGGAATTCTGCCGCGCCAAATTCAAGGGCGGGACAGCGCCGAAAAGAGCGCCTTTGTGGGCGATTTGATTTACATGGTCGGAGGTCGTATTGGAAAAGATGGCATCCATGGGGCCACGTTTTCTTCGCTTGAATTGACGGATCAGATGCCGTCATCGGTGGTCCAGTTGGGTGATCCAATTACCCAAAAGCGGATGACCGATTTTTTACTGAAAGCGCGGGATCAAAATCTGATTCAAGCGCTTACCGACAATGGGGCGGGAGGATTATCTTCCAGCGTGGGTGAAATTTGTAACTTAACGGGTGGGGCAAAAATCGATCTAGCAATGGCGCTTTCAAAATACCCGGGTATGGCTGCCTGGGAGCAAGTCGTTTCGGAGTCCCAAGAGCGCATGACTGTGATTGTGCGGCCCACACAACAGCAGAATTTTGAAAAAATGGCGCAGCTTTTTGAGGTCGAAGTTTCGCTCTTAGGCACGCTGACCGATTCTGGGTTCTTTGAAATTACGGTCAATGAAAAAACGGTCGGCAAATTAGGTTTACATTTTTTACATGAACAAACTCCAAAACTAGAACTGAAAGCCAGTTGGAGCGGTAAGGGATTAAGCCGGTCGACAGCCATTCGCACCAAAATAACTCCAGCAGCACAAGTGAATTCAACAGGACTTCAGCCCTCGTTTAATGCCGTAGAAACGTTAAGGCAAATGCTCAGGCAACCGAATATTGCATCCAAGGAAGCGATCATTCGTCAATACGATCACGAAGTGCAAGGATGTTCGGTCATCAAGCCGCTGCAAACAGCGGCGATCGGGGCCGAGAAAGCAGATCCACCGTCCTCACCCAACGATGCTGGCGTGCAACGAATTCGTGTCGATTTGGACGTCAGTTTGGTCATTTCTTGTGGAATGAATCCAGAGTGGTCCTTGGGAGATCCGTATTTGATGGCACAACTTGCGGTGGATGAAGCAGTAAGAAACGCGCTTTGTGTTGGAGCAGAGTATTCCGCAGAAAGCCCAGACGCTTTGTTAGCGCTGGTGGATAATTTTTGCTGGCCGGACCCAACCCAAGATTCGGAAGTGATGGGTGCATTGGTGCGTGCCTGTTATGGGCTGCGGAATGCCGCGCTTGAGTTAAAATTACCGTTTATTTCGGGCAAAGATAGCATGAAAAATGACTTTCGCGGAACGTGGGACGGTCAAGCCGTTCATATCGCCGTATTGCCGACGCTATTAGTGAGTGCGTTGGGACGGATTCAAAAAGCTGAGCATGCACGGAGTGCGGACTTTAAAACACCAGGGGACGTCATTTATTTAATCGGTCCAAAAGAAGCGACCCTAGCCCATAGCGAGTGGGCGAAAACAGTTCGCACCAAGAATGACCAAGGGAAGGATTCCGCTCCTTTCGGCTCACTTCCCTTACCCCAATGGGCGTTGGCAAAGAAAATTTATAATTGGTTAGGGTCATCCAAGAGCCAATTGCTGCGCTCGTTGCACGACTGTTCGGATGGGGGTTGGGCTGTAGCAGCGGTGGAGTGTTGTTTTGCCCGCAATTTTGGGGTCCACTTTGATCTCACCCAGGAGCAGGCGCAATCCGCCGAATTTTTATTTGGAGAAGGGTTTCACCGATTTGTGGGTTCTGTCGCAGCGGCAGACCAACAGCAAGTGGAGCAAGAGTGGGTAAACCTTGGAATTCCTTTTTTGAAATTAGGTAAAGTGATTGCCGATCCAGAAGTACGGGGGCTAGATGCAAAAAGCGAGCTGCTCCGCACGCTTTTTAATGACTGGAAGAATGGAGGCAAGCGATGAGCTCATTGCGCGCACTGGTTCTTTGCGGTGAGGGAATTAACTGCGAAACGGAAACGGCGTATGCCTTGAAAACGGCGGGTTTTGCGGTAGAAGTTTCGACCATTAATGAGCTGATTCAGGCGCAGTTTTCGCAAGAGCAGCTTCAAAAAAACTATCAACTGTTTGCGCTGCCCGGGGGGTTCTCCTACGGTGATGAATTAGGATCAGGCCGAGTTCTGGCGATTAAGATTAAGCGCGCGTTGAAGCTTGATTTGAATCGTTTTGCCCTAAATGGGGGAATGGTGTTGGGCGTTTGTAACGGGTTTCAAGCGTTGATCCGTTTGGGAGTTTTTGGTCAAAATTTAACGATTACCCGAAATTCCACTCACCAGTTTATTGACCGTTGGGTAGAGCTGGGGGCGGTAAAACAAAATTCGTCACCCTGGCTAAAAGGCATCGAACAAATCCAGTTACCGATTCGTCACGGCGAAGGTCGCTTGGTGGCCGTGCAGAAAACGTCTGCGCTTGCTGCGGAGTTTTTACCGGCCCTTCAGTACCTGCACGATGTTAATGGAAGTGTGGATCAACTTGCAGGGATTACGGATTCCAGTCTTCGTATTTTTGGACTCATGCCTCATCCAGAAGCATTTGTCCGTTGGACGCAAAACCCGCTCTGGACTGAACAAAAAGGGCAAGGGCTTGGATTAAGCTTTTTTAGCAATGCGTATTCGGCTTTAAAGGAGGGGTGATGATTCAAATTAAAACGGCTCTCATTTCGGTATCGGACAAAACAAACCTAGTTCCCTTGGCCCAAGCGTTGGTGGAGCACGGGACGGTCATTTACGGATCAGGGGGAACGCGCGATTTTCTGATCAAAAATGGAATCGCTTGTTTGGCTGCAGAAGAAATTACGCGCACTCCGGAAGCATTTCAGGGACGAATGAAAACCCTCTCGTTTCCGTTATTGGGCGGAGTGCTTTCGCGGCGGGGGGATGCCAGTGACTTGGCCGATTTAAGAAAATTGGAAATGAAAGAAATCGACGCAGTGATTGTTAATTTCTATCCATTCGAACAGGCTCCCGCCCACGCGTCGGAAAAAGAACTAACGGAGCTGATTGATATCGGTGGTCCAACCTTGGTCCGCGCGGCTGCAAAAAATTGCGAGTCGGTTTTAGTGATGTGTAATCCGGATGCCTATGCGAGCGTCGTTACCGAATTAAAAGAAAAGAAGGGAT
>CAIMNF010000487.1 GCA_903842755.1 Oligoflexia bacterium | reverse complement strand
GCGACTGAATTTTCAATCGAAATACTGCGAATATTAATACAAGAGTCTAAATCCCCTGTTAGACTAGCAGCCACAAAGGCTCCGCCATAAAAGCCGCGTGGAATTTTTTCGATCTCGGTGATTAAGTCCATCGCTTTTATTTTAGGAGCGCCAGAAAGGGTGCCCGCCGGAAAGCAAGATCCCAGCGCCTGAATTCCACTCAGTTCTGGTTTGATTTGCCCGCTTACTTCAGAAACCAGGTGCATGACCCCCGCAAACTTTTTAATTTTTTCGAACTGATCAACCCGTACAGTACCGGGTTTGGATACGCGCCCCAGATCATTTCGGGCTAGGTCAACCAACATCAAGTGTTCTGATTTTTCTTTTGGATCGGCGAGCAGTTCCGCTTCGCGGATTCTTTCTTCTTCCGGAGTCTTGCCCCGCGGCCGCGTGCCTGCAATGGGATGGGTCTCGATTCGTCCTTCCATACATTTAAGAAGCATCTCGGGCGATGCCCCCATGAATGCCCGGCCATCGATTTCAAAAAAGAACTGATACGGCGCTAAACTGGTTTGAGTCAAGGCCTCAAAAACGGTGAAAGGATCGCCCTGATAGGGCGTAGAGAACTGATCCGACAAAACCGTTTGAAAAATATCACCCTCTAAAATATGAAATTTTAGTTTTGCTATTCCATCCAAATAGCCGCTCTTGCCCAAATTCTTATTCATTTCCGAAAGGGCAAGATCGGCGGAAGGGGCGAATGGAGCAAGGGGCCGAGTGGACTGGCTTAACGCGATCTTTTCAATTTCTTTGAGTTGAACGGAAACGTCCCGATCAGCTTGGTGTTCTGCAATCAAAAAAACTTTGTTTCTGACTACATCAAAAATCAGATAGCTTTCAAAAAAAACAATTTCGGCCTCGAAAAATTCGTTTTGGTTTTGAAAAAACTTATTTTGGGCGAGAGTGGGCTCTAAGAACCTAACCGAATCGTAGCCAAAATACCCCAGTGCACCACTTTGAAAAAAAGGCAGCCTTGGGTCAGGCGTAATTTTTTTTTCGGCTAGCCGTTGGTGAATATAATCAAAAGGATTGGCCTTAATTTTTTTTGCCCCCAAAGAAGCCGAAGCGTGAGTGATGGTTCCATTTTTGCATTGAATCACTTCTGCTGGGCGAACGCCGATGATGGTCAGCTCAGGAACGAAGGGACCTTCTCGGGGGACGCAGGTGCGAAACAAAGCAATTGATCGGTAATTGTGTTGTCGTTGTTCGTGGTCGCGCAGAGTCCGAAGCACGGTCAGTGGATCGAATTTCAGGAGCTCGGGGGATTCAAGGATGCAAAGCGAGTGTGACATTTTATAGTTGACAATACTATCGGTCTATAGCGTATAAAACAATCAACTTTTTTAATTTCAAAAAGGGATTAACATCAGTGGACAGGCGTTCAAATGAATAATCGATCAATGGATAAACTCTCCCCAAACCCGCGATTGGAAAAATCCCTTTCCATTTTAAAAGAGACCTTCGGCTATTCGGAGTTCCGCTTTGAGCAATGGAATGCGATTTCTTCCGTCCTGCAGAAAAAAGACACTCTTGCAATCATGCCCACCGGCGGGGGAAAATCCTTATGCTATCAAATTCCCGGCCTGTATCTTGATGGAGCAACGCTAGTCATTTCTCCGTTGATTTCACTGATGCAGGATCAAGTCATGAATTTAAAAGAAGTGGGCGTAAAAGCCTGTTTTCTCAATTCTTCGCTGAGCTCCAAAGAGAAGGCCGAGGTCCGACAACGGATTACCCAAGGTGAAATTAAAATTGTTTATGTCTCTCCGGAGGGCATCCTCTCGCCCGAGCTGCTTAATTTTTTTGCTCAAATTAAAATTTCGTTAATTGCAATTGATGAGGCCCATTGTGTTTCCCAATGGGG
>CAIMNF010000486.1 GCA_903842755.1 Oligoflexia bacterium | reverse complement strand
GGCAATTGCCGCTTATATTGTTTTCAAGAAATGAGGTAGAAATGAACAAGAGTGATTTTTCTAAATTGGTTCGTAGAACTAGAGAAGATGGCAATCGTCTTTTTGGTGTTTGCGAGTTGATACATAAAATTTCCAATGTATTTTTGATAATAATTGGCGGTCTTGGAACTATTGCATCTTTGGCTGCTATGAGTTTAAGTTTTCCAATGGGCATGGATATGGCAATAGTTGTAGCCGTGATTTGTTTTTTCATCTACGTAATTGGAGTGTTATCGACTCATGTGGCAAAAGTTATGGTTCACAACTCATTTGCTACATTAGGATTACTTGAGCATTTTGTAGGTTCAACTTTGGAGAACTCTTCTAGTGGATCCGATGTAGAGAGTTCTGATGAAGTATCAACTTCAACAACCCCAATTGTTGAATTGCCAATAGATGAGAATGATCCAATCTATATCGAAGGTAATAAACTAATTCAGTTTTTAGGTTCACATGGGTATGAACTAGTTAAATTCGAAAATAGTAGAAAAATATGGGTAATTCGTGGTGGATCAGCAGAATTTGAGTGTAATTTCGATCAACTTAAAGAATTAGCAAAAAACTTCAAGTAACTTCATCTTAAAAATTTTTAAAATAAAAGTTATTTGAATTGTTTGCCGAATTAATTGTTATGCATTAAAAAGTACTCTCACTTATTTTTCAATTCCTAATATTCAGTGACTTAATCTATAAAGATTTGAATTGAACATATGATGTGAAATAAATACATCACTAAGGAGATAGTGATGAGATTATTTGAATTCGCTGATGCAAAAGCATCGTTGGAGTTGTGGAAACTTGTGAATGACTGTGTTTGGAAGGCTATCAGCGTTCACGCACAAGAGCAAGAGCGTAGAGAACAAGAAGTAGCACTCAAGCAGAAAAAGAAGCCAAAAGCTGCCCCCAAACTCAAGCTGCCCCCAAAGCCAACTATCGCTAGCTCTCAACGATCAAAAGCAAAGAAGACTTCTGCACAAGAGATACAAAGTCAGAAAGTCCAATCTAAGACTGTTAAATCCAAGCCTCAGACTGTTTTGCCACCAAGTAGTAGTGTCTCTAGTGCTGTATCTCAAAACGCACTGAAGACTCGATCTCAGAAGCGTGTTCCATACGATCCCAACTCAGTAGCAAGTATTCAGAGACAACTAGATCCTTTTAGCTTTAATAGTTGTATTGTTCTTTTTAGTACACGAGCTAAATCTCTCCATTGAGGTCACTCGTATCCCCTGAATCCACTTTGAGTTGATCTATTTTTCATTCAGCCTACTTGGATTCCGTGGATTACTTCCAAGGCTTTTAGAGTCGAATTAACTCTGATCTTAGAATTCGATTGTTTATAGATCGTGGATAACTCATCTTCAAATCCTGATAGTTGGATTGGCATAATTTGATTTTCATTAAGTCTAAGATTCGTACCTTTATTTGACCTCACAAACGTGTGGAATTTTTGAATGTGTATCCCGAATCCGCCATTGCAATCTTACGAAAGGCTTGATCTAGCATGGCGTCGTAATGGCAAGCGATCTCTAAGAAATTGTTATCAATGCGCGTCCTACTCCGTGGTGGCAGTAACTTCTTGTTAGCTATCTTGTGTAGAAAACTGTGGTACTGCCAGATCAGGCGGTCTTCAGAGTCACCGGACTGGGATTGGTAGGCAATTTTCTGGCAGTGCCGACAGGCAAAGTAGCTTTTCCGAAAGTAGAGCATCCCCATGCGCTTACCACACCGTGTGCAGATGAACCATCGACGAACCCCACCAAAATGGCAAGTAGTTTGCGTCAGACCGATCCAGTGCGAAGACATGCCAATGTCTACAGTGATGTGGTCATCAAATGCTTTGACAAGCGCTTCAAGCCGAACCTCATCGTTTTGTTGCCAGTACAGCCTCTTCCAGTTGCCTTCATCCAGATGGCCGTGTCTGGATAAATACCCCACATCAAGTACAGAGGTATTCTCTGCTTTGAGTTTGTGAGGAGGACGACCAGCCCCCTTTCTTCTTCCGCCTTTGCCCATATCGCGCTCCTTCAGAAAACGAAATCAATTACTGCCCCTACATGGCAATTTCTAGTTGGTACTTACCTTGCCATGTCCTGTCGAAGAAGTTATTTGGAAAAACTGGGCTTTTATGCATAACGGAAAAATTGGCAACTGGCATGACTGCCGAAAAGATGTTGAAGATCTCATCGATCAATTGCATTACCCCCACAGAGAGGGAACTACAGACAGTGAGGCACTATTTTTAGTAGCACTGAGTAAGGGTTTGATTCACGACCCAATAAACGCCATACAAGCAACTTTGCGCGACGTCTCCAAGATCATGGATAAAAACAAATCCGATGAGCCCATGCGCATGTCCTGTGCACTGACCAACGGCAAAGATATCTGGGCCTTTAGGTACTCAAGCGATGACCAGTCC
>CAIMNF010000485.1 GCA_903842755.1 Oligoflexia bacterium | reverse complement strand
AGTCTTTTTATGATCACGCTTAAGCGATCGACTATGAGTATTCGTTACCGCCTCACGTGGATCACCCCTCCTCAGACCTTGGAAGAAATCGATTATTTATTCCAATGGATTAATTCGTACTTAACCGAACAAGCCATTCTCCCCGTTCGCTCGTTAAGCGACCTTAAAATCCAACCTTTATTTGACCCTAAGGAGTCACTCTCCATTCAATTTAAATTTGATGTGTTGAACGCGGCGGTGGCCGAAAAGCTTCGGACCACCTTATGGCGGGATGTGTTCCAAGAACAAATTCAAGGCCCGCATCCCTTTGTGGTTTCGCTCGTGGCTGAAACGGGCGCCGTTGAGCCAAAGAAGCTTGTGGTATTTGATATGGATAGCACCCTGATAAACCAGGAAGTCATCGATGAGTTGGCCCGTAAGGTTGGCGTCTACGAGCAAGTCGCGGCCGTGACCGAGGAAGCAATGCAGGGACACCTTAATTTTCAAGAAGCCCTGATTAAACGCTGTGCGCTTCTGAAAGATTTGTCCTTGAGCGAAGTCCTTTCCCTTGCCGATGAACTTAGCTTAAGCCCCGGGGCCGAAGCCTTACTCCGAACATTGAAGACCCATGAAATGAAAACCGCGGTAGTGAGCGGAGGATTTCAAGTCCTTTTAAATCACTTCCAAAATCAATACGGCTTGGATTTTGTTTATGGAAACGAACTCCAAGTTAGCCCGCAGTCGCTTCTGACCGGAGCCGTAATCCCGCCAATTGTAGATGCCCAAGCCAAACAAGATCTCGTTAAGCGCTTAAAAGAACAGCTGGGGTTGAATCAGAATCAAGTCATCACTGTCGGCGACGGCGCAAACGATTTAAAAATGATGCAGGAAGCGGCACTACAGGTTTCGTTCTGTGGAAAACCAAAGCTTGCCGAGCAAGTCAATACCCTGATCTTGGACCGAAATTTAGGATGGCTAAACTCCCTTTTGTGAAGAATGTTTTTTTGTGCTTAACTGAATTTCATGGAAGATCAAATCAACTCGCGTCCGTTTACCCCGAGCCCAACGCTGGCATTTACCCGTAACGTGGCGTTGGACTTAGTGCTCACCCTCTTTCTATGCGGCACTTGGAACCTTTTCGTTCAATACAAGCAAATCCAAGCCTTAAATTACCTCCTAAAAGAAGAACGGTATGTGTTTTGGAAGATTTATGCACTCTCCCTGCTGACGTGTGGGATTTATTACGTCTATCATAAGTACTGCAAGGCGCGCGATCTAGCGGCGATCCTAAAAATCGAGGAAAATGGTGAAGTCGTCCTTGCCGTGGTGTTAACCGTTATTGGGCTGCCCTTTATTTATGATGCGATTTTTCAAGATAAGTTGAATTCGTATTTTGCGCACACTCAATGATTCTCGTTTGAAGAGCCTTTTTTAAACAACCATTGTTGACCAACACAATCAACTCCAGTAGAGTCGACCCCATAACCTTTAGGAGTCCAAATGAATTTTCTATTGATCGCACTCGGAATCTTGGTAAGCAGTCCGAATTCACAGGCGGAGCTCCAGCAACAAATTGCGGGAATCGACTGCATGGAAGATT
>CAIMNF010000484.1 GCA_903842755.1 Oligoflexia bacterium | reverse complement strand
TATTTATTGCTCCTCCAAGTTTGGAAGCGCTAGAGCGTCGATTAAAATTAAGAGGCACCGATTCGCTAGAAGTCATTCAAAAAAGAATGCATAATGCTGTTCAGGAAATGTCTCGCCAGTCCGAATTTGATGAGGTGGTGGTGAATGATACTTTTGAATCCGCCTATCAGACGCTTTATCAAAAGGTGCTCCACGTTTTAAATCGATGGGAATCAAAATCAAATGGATGAATCATCGTCAGAAAAACCGCCTAAAGGAACTGTAGCACAAAAAAATACCGATCAAATGGTAGAGACGATTTGTCAGACCATTCAAGGTTATTTTCCAGACGCTAACCTAGCCATGGTACGCAAAGCCTACGTCTTTGCCACTAAAGCGCACGGTGACCAAAAGCGATCCAGTGGCGACCCTTATATTATTCATCCCACAGAAGTTGCACAGATTCTTTCCGAGATGCGGTTAGACCTTTCGAGTATTTGCACAGCCTTTCTGCATGACACGGTAGAAGACACCGGTGTCAAATTGGAAGAGATCGAAAAAGAGTTTAATGCGGACGTTGCCGTACTGGTAGATGGCGTAACAAAACTTTCGAAAATTACCTTTAGGACTACCGAAGAGAAGCAAGCCGAAAATTTTAGAAAAATGATCATCGCTATGTCTAAGGACATTCGGGTCATTATCGTAAAACTGGCCGACCGGCTCAGTAATATGCGCACGCTTCAATTTTTGCCGCCGCATAAGCAAAAAACAATTGCCCAAGAGACCTTAGATATTTATGCGCCGATTGCAAATCGGCTGGGGATGAGCAAAGTAAAAATGGAGCTCGAGGATCTCTGCCTGCGCTTTCTGCACCCCGATGTTTATTATAAGCTGGCCGATTTAGTTCAAAAAAGTAAATCGGAGCGCGAAAAGTACATTGAAGATTTCTCCACCCTCATTCAGGAAAAATTAGGGGAGTATGACGTTGACGCTCAAGTCGTGGGACGCGCAAAACATTTTTATTCTATTTATAAGAAAATGGAGCGGAGGCATGTCGATTTTAATGAGCTGCACGATTTGATCGCGTTTCGAATTATTGTAGACAATATTACCGAGTGCTATAAGGCGCTCGGGGTGGTTCATGCCGCGTTTCGGCCCGTCCCTGGACGCTTTAAAGATTATATTGCCATGCCTAAGGCAAACAATTATCAATCGCTTCATACCACCATTATTGGCCCATCGGGCGAGCGGACGGAAATTCAAATTCGCACGACCGATATGCATCTCGTAGCGGAGCGAGGGATTGCTGCGCATTGGAAGTACAAAGAAGGTCGCTTCGATTCTAAATCCAAAGACAACGTAGACTGGATCCAGCGTTTGCTGGAGTGGCAAAAGGATTTGTCGGATCCAAACGAGTTTTTGGAGACCGTAAAGTTTGATCTGTTTTCCGAAGATGTTTTTGTCTTTACGCCAAAGGGAGAAGTCAAACAACTGCCCCATGGGGCAACGCCATTGGATTTCGCGTACGCAGTGCATACGGACGTGGGAAATCGGTGTGTGGGCGCCAAAATCAATGGTCGAATTGTTTCCTTAAAGCACCGATTAAAATCGGGCGACGCGGTCGAAGTCATTACGTCGCCCACCCAAACCCCCTCCAAGGACTGGCTAAAGATTGTTCGTTCGTCGCGCGCAAAGGCAAGAATTCGCGCCTTTATTAAGGAACGCGAGCGGGAAGCCGCAAAGGTGAATGGCGAAACTCTTTTTGAGAAAGGCTTAAAAAGCGTTGATTTATCGTTAGCAAAATTAGAAAAAACGGGTCAAATCGACACCGTTCTTCGGGAGTTCGGGTGTAAAACCTTAGACGATCTTTATGTGGGGCTGGGGTACGGACGCTTTACTGTAGAGCCCGTGCTGATGAAGCTCATTCCCAAAGAGGAGTTGGAAGCAAAGAAAGCGCAATTCAAAGCGGAAGAAGACGAATCTTTCTTAAAGAAAGTGGTGAGAACCGCTTCCAAAAAGAGTGAGTCCAGAAATGCAATCATTGTGGAGGGACTGGATGACGTGCTGATTCGGTTTGCCCGGTGTTGTAATCCCGTCCCGGGCGAAAATATTGTCGGGTTTATTACGCGGGGGCGCGGTGTAACCGTACATCAATCGAATTGCTCGCGCGCATTGGATACCGATGGCGAGCGAAAAATTCAAGTCACTTGGAATAAGACTTTGGCGGCCCCCGTAAAGCGGGCCGTACGGATTCGCGTTTTGTCTTTGGATGAGCCAGGTCTTTTGGCCATAATGTCTCAAACCATTACGTCTTCTGGAGTGAATATCGCTTCCGCAAATATCCGCACCACGAAGGAGCGCAAGGCGGTAGCCCTTTTTGAAGTTGAGGTTGGAAACATGGATCAGTTGAACAAGGTCATGAGCGCGTTGGAATCTAAAAAAGGCGTGATTTCGG
>CAIMNF010000483.1 GCA_903842755.1 Oligoflexia bacterium | reverse complement strand
TTTATCAAACATTAAAATAAAAAATGCCGATTTAATTTCTTAAGCCGGCATTTTTTGGGGAGTCGAGTAGATTGGTTACTAAAACCTTTACTGGGCGTCTAATTTATAGGTAGCAATTTCCCGCAGTTGAGTAGTAGTTCCATCTTCAGTGAGGCTGTAGTCGATGATCATCTGTATTTCGTATTCATCGATTTTGGCAAAAGTTACTGCTTTGTTGAACTGGACGTCATCGTGTGAATCACTTTGGTTCTTCAGGCTATCCAGATTTCCTATTGTTGGGTTTGTCGTCGCATGATAAGTCCCTTGACCGTCCGTTGTGCCAAATTTAAATGCGCCATAAAGGCCGACTTCCTCAAAGTACGACCCATTATTACGACTAAAACTAAAGGGTACAGGAAGCTGCCGAGTGTCGTATTTGCCGTTTGGGGGATTGATTTCCTGAGTTATGTCTTGAGAAAAGTAGGTGCATTTCTCTTGTCCAGAGTTGGTGGTGTGGTCACTTGCCCAATTTTGAGTGACTGCACCTTCTCCGGTGTAACTATCTTTATTTGTTCTCAATCCTAAGGTCAACTCAACAAGTTCATATTTCCCAGAGTCGCTTGGATCGTTTGTCAGTAATTTGCTTATGGAGTCAATGGGCTGCGCGCCGCTTGCCGGCTGTACCGAATCAAAGCAGCCTTGTTGGCCCGTGAGAGGTTGCCCCGAATTGCTGCCGCCGCATGCAGAAAATAACGTTAAAACAAGTGCACTTCCTAAGATCGATCTCATATTACCCCCTTCAAAGGTTTTGTTATTGTTGGAGGGGGATGGAGCAACCTTTGTGCCACGAGTTAAAATGATTATATGCGTGCGGACAGTGGATTGTCGGTGGTGAACCACACTCATCTTGTGGTTCACCGCCTACAATATAGGTTAATTTAGAATTCGCATTCGCTTAAAGTATCTTGAACTATTTTATCCTGTTTATCTGCGCGAGGATAAGCGGCCTCGCAGGTTTCGTTTCGGTCCGCAAGCCAAGAAAACTGCGACAAATTCACGGTGGTGGTGGACTCGTTCGTGTCCGCGACAATTTCAATCGCATTGAAAGAGCAAGTCGTTAGAATTTCGGCGTGATCCTCCGGTATGCCATGGCGGTCACTTTGGATCGCCGTTTTGCACACGGTAAAGTCACGGTCACGATTCCCTTTGGTGGTGATGCAATCGGAATCAATTTCCGAGGATTTGAAGGTGATTGCTTCTTTGGTTCGAGAAGGCGTTACGTTTACCGTTTCTAGCGTTGGGCTCCCCAAGGTTGGTACGGATTGAACATTAAGGTCCGTACACACTTTCTTTTGATGAGCGTACTTCAGCGTAAAGTCGATCACCGAAACGGGGCTGATCTGGCCTCCCTGAAGTGAACTGTTTGCACTTGCAAGTAGTGGTAGAACGGTGAGTAAACTAAGAATCCATTTTTTATAAGTCGTTTGATCCATTTGCGCTCCTTGAATGAGAGTTGATTGCGTTTGATGTAAGACCCACTGCGTAACAGGTTTTTTCAAGGGCGTAAATGAAAATAGTTTATAAGTCGCTAGAATTATTTCATAATGATTACCAGATGAAAACGGCGACCGCGTTGGAATCGCGCTGGGCTATGCCAAATTTTGATCTTTCCGCAACAGCTCATTCAACTTTTTGCCCCACTCGCTTAATGGAATCGGCTTGCCATCGTATTCACGGACGGGCAGCGCATCCAAAGTGGTGCCCACCATGTAAAGGCCTTGCGCTTCAAATAAATCTTTTTGCGTAAGTTTTGCGGAGCGATTGGTGGGGAGCAGTCGATGTTGCTCCACCAAATCAAACAGCCGCACCATGGTGCAGCCTTTTAAAATGCGGGTAAGGGGCGGATGTGCAAGCGTTCCATCGCGGGTCAGGACGACTAAGTTTTCGGTCGCAGATTCGGCAACGTGGCCTTCGTGATCAAAGGCAACGGTAAAATCTAGTCCTGCGTCGACGGATTCCATTTTCATCATCACATTGGGTAAATAGTTGAGGGACTTGGTGACGGCAAGCCAATCGGGCTTCAGCGGAATTTTGCTGGTGCCAAGGCGAACACCCACTTTGAATTTTTCGTCCGGCTGCGAGCGCAAACTGGTCAAGACGCAAAAAAACTGCGGCTCGATGCATTCCCTAAAATCGGGCGAAAACCCGCCTGGGCCGCGCGTGACGAACATGCGGATGCCAAAGTTTTCTTCGGGATATTTTTTAATTCCCTCGCTTAAAATTAATTCGAAAGTTTCGAAATCCATCTTTAGCGGAATGGACAAATTGCGGAGGGAGATTTGCAGGCGGTCCCAATGTTCTTTGAGGAGGTAAGGCTTGCGGCCAATAATGCGGATTGCTTCAAAGGCGCCGTCTCCGCGATGGAAGCCGTGATCATCAAGGCTAACCGTTAATCCAAGGGGCGAATCGGTCCAGCCGCCGATGAGGGACGAGTAAACTAAAAATGGTCCTTTTAGCCGTGGGCGAGCGGCTAAAGCGTTTGCGCAATCTTGTTCCGTAAGCCAGCGAATCGATGGAGTCATGGTGAAATTCCCTTATTTTAATGAAAATTTGAATGAATCGTCTTACACTGGCCCTATTATGCAAAAAAACTTTGAAGTCGTCAGCAAACAAATTGAAACCTATTTTGAAGATCCGACGCGCTTTACGGCGGCCGAGATGCGCGATCAAGTAGAATCGGTGATGGATGCTTTAAGTTTAGGACAAGTCCGTGTTGCCGAACCCTTAGGTGTGGGCAATTGGAAGGTAAATGCCTGGGTAAAAAAGGCCATTTTGCTCTATTTTCGAGTAAGCGAAATGAAAGACATTCCAGCGGGCGATGTCCATTACTGGGATAAAATCCCCCTCCGCACGGATCATCAAGCGGCAGGAGTACGGGTTGTGCCACCGGCAATGTATCGCCGGGGAGCTCACGTTGAAAAAGGCGCGATTTTGATGGCCTCGTATGTAAATATTGGTGCTTATGTAGGCACCGGCACCATGGTGGACACTTGGGCGACGGTAGGAAGTTGCGCCCAAGTGGGAAAGCATGTGCATATCAGCGGCGGCGTGGGAATTGGCGGAGTTTTAGAGCCACCCCAAGGTCGTCCCGTGATTATCGAGGATCATGTATTTTTAGGTTCCCGATGCATTATCGTTGAAGGGACAATCGTGGAAGAGGGCGCAGTGATTGGAGCAGGAGTGACACTCACGGCATCCACACCCATAATTGATGTGACCGGGGAACAAGAAATAATTTACAAAGGCCGTGTTCCGGCCCGTTCGGTTGTTATTCCAGGCGTCCGCGAAAAAACTTTTGGAAAGCACAAGTATGGTGTGCCTTGCGCATTAATTATCGGCACACGGAAGCAAAGTACCGACGAGAAAACGTCGTTGAATCAGGCGTTGAGAGATTATGAGGTGAGTGCGTAATTGAAGTAGCCTGTAATTTACAAAAAAATTAAAAATGAACGAACAATTTTACTTTTACGAGCTGGTTATTATAGGGTGCGACGTCTACTCGTCCAAGGGTTCCGTTGGTCTGAATAATGTCGGACAGGGGTAGATGACCGGAAAAACCGCCGCCTAAATAAACCGCTTTTTTCGTATTCTTTGAAACGCGCTGAGAGATTTCTAGGTCCGGATCTAAATAGGTAAAATTGTGCGAATAGTTTACGATGCGGTTGTCCGGTCCTGAACCGCCATTTTCTTCATACTGCGCGTAACGGTCAGCATCGATTGCTTTCCCGTTCATCCATTTTTGGCTCATTAATGTTTGAATACTTAGTTTAAAACCGGTGGAAGTTTCGGTATTAAATTCTAGGCCATATTTAAAGCTAAAGTTAATGTTTGAGTTTGCCGGATCCCATTCTTGGGTCGGTGGAGTCGTAGAATTAGGGGTAGTTGTACCACCAAAGTCCGCGCTTAAATAAGTTGTTTTTTTATCTGGCCCTTCGAAGCTCTCTGTATCGGTTGAGATACTTCCTCCTAACTTGATGGCTAAATAGCGTGTGCCTACGGAGGAGCCCAAAAAGTCCATCTTTGCGTCAAAGCTTAAAAGTTCCAGGTGTTTGGAACTTAGGTTCGAATACGTGAAGTTTTGATCAAATTTGAAGACTAAAAAGTCGACGTTATCCACAATCTTCCAGAATCCGCTGATTTGATGATTCTTATTACGCCAAGCGTGACTTCCGTTTTGCTCAGCATTCATATTTCGGAACGAAACCGTCCCAATAGAGAGATAATATTGGCCCCGAGGAGCAAGTGAAACTGTAAAAGGAACAAGTTCGACGCCGGCATTTTTTCCAACATGGGTGTAAGCGTCAGTGGGGTCGTCTTGAAATTCGTGATCAAAAAATGCGGCACCACTTAAGTTCAACCTGGCTACGTAGGTCTTTTCCGAGACCTGATTTGCCCGTTGCGCAAGGACAATCTCTTCGATTCCAATTGTCGAAAATCGATTCAAAATTGTTTCTAGTACCTTAGTGAGCGACTTGGCCGAGTTGTGGCCAAATTGGAGGGTAAACGGCCGGGTGCCGACGGGATCTTGCGCCGGCGAGGGCGAAGGGCGATCGGCATGAATCGCCGGCCCTATAAAAGTTTGTGCGCTTGAAACGAGAGTAAAAGCTAGAATGAAATAGGCAGAAAACATTAAGTTCATTTCAACAGTTCCTTTTAGATTAAAATCGAATAAACAACTTCACCTTCGCCAGTTGATTATTATAGGGCGAAAGATCGATTCGACCAAAACTACCCGTCGTTTGGATCACGTCCGATACGGGAATGTGCCCCGCAATGCCTCCGCCTAAATAAACGGGGCCACTTCGCCCGTTAGAGATTCGTTTAGAAAGCTCAAGGTCTGGATCTACATAAGTAGAGTTGTGAGAATAGTTCATTTGTTCTGGCGCAGGAGCCGGACCTCCGCTCGGCGCGGGTGGTGTGGTTACTGCATCCCCGTGCATCCATTGATCCTTGATCAAGGCCTTGAAATTGACGCGAAAACCCTTATGATTTTCGTTATTGAATTCAAAGCCGTAGCGAAAATTAAGGTTTAAATTTCCATCTTCGTAAAGCGGAGAGGTTGCGAAGGGCGACCATGCCAATTCTGTTCCATTCGATCCGTATTGAACGGCCCCAAAATCGGTTCGCGTTCCATTTGGAGAGAAAAAGGTTTCCGAATCGGTCGTAATACCGCCACCAATTTTAATGGCTAAATAGCGCGTGTCTACGTGGGAGCCAAGGATGTCCATCTTTGCGTCGAAACTTGCGTATTCAACGTGTTTTGAACTCATTTGACTATACGCATAGCCCTGGTCAAACTTTAAGACTAAAATGTCCAAGTTATCCATTACGCGCCAAAAACCATCGGGCGTGACCGCAACTCTGCGAGGGTTATCCCACTCTGCACGCGTATTTTGTAATGCATTCATATTTCTAAATGCAATGGCACCGAAAGAGACGTAATATGGACCGGACGGTGAAATAGAAATGGTAAAAGGGAAAAGTTGGATACCGGCATTTTTACCAATATCTTCATAATTAGAAAGATCTTTTGCCTCATCAGAGCGCATCAATTCATAGTTAAAAACGGCAGCGCCACTTGCGGTAAAACCCATCCAATAAGTCTTTTCCGAAATCGCATTCTCTTTTTGTTTTGCAACTAGGCCATCTAAGCCAATCGCGGTAAAGCGACTGAGGACTGCGTGTACGAGAGGAAATATGTCGCTCGAACGAAAATGGTGCGATGTCAATCCAATGTTTAACGTAAAGGGGCGTGTGCTTCTTGGCAACACCGGATATTCTTCCGGCGCGGGTGTGGGCGTCGGAATATCGGCGTGAGTTGCCGGGCCCACATTGGTTTGAGCGAGTGAGAGTGAACAAAATAACAATGCGCTTGCAAACAAAGTAAACTTCATCATGGCGGGATTATGTATTTGTTTTTTTTCGAAGTAAAGAGCTTTGCTCGGTCAATGAAATGCAATCAGCATTGAAATCTAAACCATCGCGCAATGAAAAAAGTGATTTTCTTGGCGTGTTCAATTCACGTGTTCAATTTTTTGCTAACCACTGCAACGACTCTAGTAACCCCTCGTAGTGTTGTGCCCAAACGTCATCTAGCTTCTGCCCCCGCAAAATTTCAAGGGTCACTGTTGGAATCTTTCGCTCGTGGGCTGCATAATTTCCTAAAGAGCCTGGCGTGGGGTAACCGATGTCACCTTTGGGGGGTAAATTGTTTTTTTTACTCATGGCCACTGCTAAGGCCTCGCTCTGGGCGCCATCAAAATTGACCATCGCTTTTTCGTAGCTATGGAGTGATACAATGGCTTGCGGACTAAGCTTTTCGATGGTCTTCATTAACGCTTGTGTTTCGGGTTCGCTGCCAGGAGTTGAGCCGGGATAATAGGGGACGTGAGTGAAGCTTGCGGTCCAATTTTGGGTGGGCATGTTCCGATTCAGGTCCACGTTCCGATGATTGGTGCGCCGAAGCGACGCACAACCATCTGGATTAAGTCTTGGGCAAAGGTAAAGAGTGACCTCGGCAGGAACCGCCGCGTGTCCCCTGGAAATCAATTCAAGAAGTTTTTCGCTGCAATGAAAACCCTCCACTTCATTTCCATGGACCCCCCCAAGTAACAAGAGTTTTTTAGGGCCATGCCCGAACTGGTAAAGCAAAATGGGACGATTTTCATGGGAATAGCCCAAAATCTCGGGTGCCGAAGCATCGGGTTGCGTTAAAGGAGTTGAGGGAGTGTTCATTTCGGTGAGTGTAACCTAGTTTTGAAAAAATAAAAGATTTGGCTTAAATCGCTTTTTAATTGATAATATTGGACAAGGTAAAAACTCATGAAAGTATCCAAATTTGGCGGAACCAGCATGGGCAGTGCATCTGCCATGCACCAAGCGGCTTTGATTGTTGCGGGCGATCCTGCTAGAAAATTAGTGGTCGTCAGTGCCACCAGTGGCACGACCAATCAATTGCTTAGAATTGATCAGCACTCTAAAGGACAGCAGTTGGCGGCGGCAATGAGCGAGGTCGAACAACTTAAGGCGCGCCATTTACTGATTGCTCAGCAGCTAGAAATGCCGCAAAGCGAGCAGAGTTCGCTCGTGGAAATTTTTAATGAGGTGGAACAGTATTGTCTGGGCGGTAAGCGGCCACAAGCGAGCGCTCACCATCAGGATCAAGCGGCAGATCAAGCACTAGACGAATTGCTGAGCGTGGGCGAGCGTCTGTCCTCGCTCCTTTTTGTGCAAGCGCTGAAGAATGCCTTTAAAAATATTAAAACAAGTAAAGCTGCGTATTGGCAAGATGCGCGGCTCTGCTTACGGACCGACAGTGCGTTCGGGCGTGCCGAACCTAATCCTGCTCTAACATTCGAATCGTCACAGGCCCTTCGGGCCCGTCTACAACAACCGAATGAAGTCTGGGTGACGCAAGGCTTTATTGGGTCCGATGCTCAAGGCAGGACCACGACCCTGGGACGCGGCGGCAGTGATTATAGTGCGGCACTTTTTGCCGAAGCCGTTGGGGCAACCGAAGTCGAAATTTGGACCGACGTTCCAGGCATCATGACTATGGATCCGAACGTTGTCAAAAAAGCGAAAGTCTTGCCGGAACTTCGCTTTTCTGAAGCAGCCGAAATGGCCACGTTAGGGGCAAAGGTTTTGCATCCATCCACTCTTTGGCCAGCCATTCGCGCGCAAATTCCTGTTTTTGTGGGTTCGACTTTTAATCCGCAGGCACAGGGGACTCGAATCTACCCGGAAAACCACGAGCTCTGGAAAAAACCCGCTCCACACACCACGCCTCTGATTCGAGCGATTGCGCTTCGAAAACGCCAGATTTTAATTACGGCCGTGAGTTTGCGGATGTTAAATGCACACGGATTTTTAGCAAAATTTTTTGAAATTTTTGCCCGCTATCAAATCAGTGTCGATCTGGTGACGACTTCGGAAGTCAGTGTGGCGCTGACCGTGGACGAGGTTTCGCAAGGGGGTTCCGGCGGCAAAACAATTTTGGACAATGCGGAGCTTTTTGCAGAACTTAAAGCAATCGCCGAAATCACTGTAGAGGAAAATTTAACCTTGGTCGCAATCATTGGGAATCGCCTTAATCAAATTGCCGGTGTGGCTTCGCGCGTGTTCCAATCCATTAGCGATTTTAATTTGCGTTTAATTTGTCACGGCGCAAGTGAACACAATATTTGCTTTTTAATTTCTTCCAGTCACGCGGATGACGTTTCAAGGCGGCTCCATAGCGTTTGTATTGAGGATTCTGCTTTTGAGGCTTTAGAATGAGCCCCTCCCCGCAAGAGCGTAAGTACGTGGTCATTGGAAAAGGCAAGACCGGGAGTGCGGTTCTGCAAACACTAGGAAGCAGTCGACTTGCTGGCGTTTTTTCAAGAACTTCGCCAATACAAGACTCCGACCTGGCGACACTGAAAAATGCAAGTGCCGCGATTGTTTTTGTTCCAGCCGAAGGACTGCGAGCCGTTTTACCGGCACTCCTTGAAGCTAAAATTCCGACCGTTTGTGGTACGACGGGGCTGGTTTGGGATTCCGGGCTAAGAGAAGAGCTGCTAGAAAAAAACATTCCCTGGATTGTGGGAAGCAATTTTAGTCCAGGCATGAATCTGTTCTTTTTAATTGCAAAATTGATTGATCAAAACCGCGCTTTTTTAGGGAGCCCAGACTTAAAAATTCGCGAGCTGCATCATACTCAGAAAAAAGATAGTCCAAGTGGAACAGCGCTTAAGTTGAACCAGTTTTTAGGTGGCGGCAATGTCATTCAGTCGGAGCGTGAGGGCGATCATCCCGGATTGCACGAGCTTAAAGTCCATTGTCCCCATGAATCGTTAACGATCGTGCACGAAGCTCAAGACCGAAGACTTTTTGCCCAGGGAGCAGTCTACGCCGCAGAAAAATTATTGCCGAATCTTGCTCCTGGTTTACATGAGTTCGAAACTCTTTTACAACAATCGTTGATCCATCAACTAAAGGAAGCTCCATGAAATCGTTAAAAGACATTACCTTGTGGACTGCGGTGATTACCCCGCTGTTTGAGGACGGCAGTATTGATTTTGATTCGCTAAAAGGATTGTT